>NZ_JBSFMS010000017.1:0-84996 GCF_053599675.1 Streptomyces sp. NPDC000880
TGGCCCCATGCGGCGGCACCGGACATGACGCGAAGAGGCCGCCTCGCGGGCGGCCTCCGGCGGTTGTACTTCACTGCTTGCCGAGCTTGTCCAGGTCGAGGATGTCATTGGCGGCCGGCTTCTTCGCCGGGACCGGCTTGTTGTACTCGGAGAAGGTCATCGTGCCCGGCTCGTCGCCGCCCAGCTGCTCGAACTTCAGCAGATACGGCTCACCGTCCGCGGCCACGTAGGCCGTGTACGTCTCCTTGCCGTCGGACTCGGTGATCACGGCCCTGCGGCCGTTCACCGTGGCCTCCCCGGCCCGGCGGGCGGCGTTGTCGTTGGCCTCCAGCCCCGCCAGCAGCTTGTCGAGTTCGCAGAGTTGAAGGCTGTCCCTGGCCTCGGGGTCCCAGGCGCCCGTCTTCACCCAGCGGCCCTTCATCATGTTGATCAACGCCGCTGTCTCCTCGGCCGACTGTCCCTTGCCCTGCTCCTTCAGGAAGGCCTCGTCGAATCGCAGATAGGCGGTGCTGCCCGTCTTGATCAGCTCGGCGGTCCCGCTGGAGCCGACGGACAGGGTGCCGGCGCAGTCGCCCTGCTTGCTGACGGCCATGTAGCCCTTCATCGGGCCGTCGGCCGTCTTCATCGTGATGTCGAGGGTCAGCGAGGTGGCCGCCTTGGTGGCTCTGACCGCGCTGTTGGCTATCTCGGGGCCGGACAGGCCCGCGAACGGCTCGGCGGCCCTCTTGTCCTCGGCGTTCTCCTTGGCACCCTTCGAACCTGCGGAGCCATTCGACCCCATGGAGTCGGCGTCCTCGCCGAGCGATCCGCAGGCCGCGCCGCCGAGCGCGACAACGGCGGCGAGTACGGCGAAGGCGGTGTGACGGCGGCGGACGGGAGCGATGGCATGCATGGCGGGTTCTCCGGGTGGGTCGGGACGGAGGGGGACTGGGCGGGAGAGTGCGGGAAGCGGGGCGCGAGGAAGGAAGGCTGGGAAAGGGGGTGGGTCAGGGACGGTATGGCGGATCAGAGCTTCAGCTCCCACTGCGAGGCGTCGTACGCCAGCCCCGGGCTCACCTCGACCGTCAGCTCCCCGGCGGCGGCCGGGGCGTCGAAGGCGAACCGCACCGTGGACTTCTTGCCGGGCAGGATCGTGCCGCTGAAGCCGCTGCCGACCTTCTCGTCGAAGATCTGCTCGGCGTTGACGCCGTCCTTCCCGGCGCGGGCGTCCGTCGTCAGCAGCACGGGGTCGAACTTCTTCTTGCCGCCGTTCTCGACGACCACGGTCACCTCGTACGCCTTGTTGCCCGCGGTATGACCGACGGCGAATTCGCTGGGGGTGTACGCCTTGGGCGCGGAGACCGTGATCTTCAGGTCGTCGTCGTAGACGGCCGTGTCACCGGCCGCGAGGCCCGCACCCTTGCCCTTGGCGTCGCCCTTCGCCGCACCGTCGCTCTTGCCGGCGGCCGGCTCCTTCGACGCGGTGGTGCCGGTGGCCGCCTTGTTGATCTCATTGACCGCCTGGTCCACGGCCTTGAAGGTGAGTACCGCGCCGACGATCGAGAGGATCAGCGCGACAAGTCCGAGGACCGCGCCGGTGGTGGTCACGCCCTTGTTGGTGGCCTCGCCGCGCTTCACCCGGCCGCGGCCCGACAGGCCCAGGATCAGGGCGATCAGGCCGAGGATGCCTGCCAGCCAGAAGAAGAAGGGGATCACGCCGGAGATGGTGCCGATGATCCCGAGCACCAGCGCGGCCGTGCCGAGGCCGTTGCGCATCGGGACCGGGGGCGGTGCCTGCTGCCCGAACTGCGGGGCGCCGTACTGCGGCTGCTGCATGGAATGGGACATGGATGTCCTCCGAGGACGTGGAGTGTGGTGGGGACTTACCGAAAAGTCCCGTGTAGCGACGAGTTAATGAGAACAAAGACTGTGAACCGAGTCAACATGATTCACAGTATTCAGATTCACTCACACTGTGAAGGCATAGGTCTTGCGTGCGCCGGTATGCTCGGCGACACAGCAGACGGGCAGGACCGGCTGGCGTGGGAGAGGGAGGCGGCCAGGTGCCGGAGAACGCAAGCGAGTTGACGGCCGCCGGGATCGCCCGGCTGGCAGGAGTCGGACGGGCGGCGGTCAGTAATTGGCGGCGACGGCACGCGGACTTCCCCAAACCCGTCGGCGGCACCGAGACCAGCCCGTCGTTCGCCCTGGCCGAGGTCGAGCAGTGGTTGCGTGACCAGGGGAAACTCGCCGAGGTCCCGCTGCGCGAACGGGTCTGGCAACTACTTGCCGACCACCCGGCGACGGCCGCCACCGCGCTGGTCCAGGCCGGCTGCACCCTGCTGCTCGTACGGGACAGGCCGAGCCTGTGGCAGGAGCTGACGGCGGCCTCCGACGAGCGCATGGCGGAACTGCTGCCGACCGCGATGGAGCAGGTGCTGGGGGCGCGCTTCGGCGAGGACCGCGGCGACCTCTTCCGTGAGCTCGGGGCCTCCGAACGCTCCTCGGGCGTGCCCTCGATCGCCGGAGGGGTTCACAGCGTGCCCCTGCTGCGCTCGGTCGCCGAGCTCGCCGCCGAGCTGGGCCACCGGCAGACCTACGAGTTCCTGCTCGGACGCTTCCTCGACGCCAGCCTCCGTCAGTACACCCTCACGCCGCCCGGCCCCGCCGCCCTCATGGCTGCCGTCGCCGGGCCCGCCGCGACCGTGCTCGACCCGGCCGCCGGAGCAGGCACCCTGCTGCGCGCCGTCGAGCACCCCGCCGCCCTCTACGCCCAGGACGTCGACCCCGACCTCACCGCGCTCACCGCGCTGCGCCTCGCCCTGCACTCCGACGCCACGGTCCGCGCCCGCTGCGGCGACACCCTGCGCGCCGACGCCTTCCCCGAGACCTCCCTAGACGCCGTGCTCTGCCACCCGCCGTTCAACGAGCGCAACTGGGGCCACGACGAACTCGCCTACGACCCGCGCTGGGAGTACGGCTTCCCGGCCCGTACGGAGTCGGAGCTTGCCTGGGTGCAGCACGCGCTGGCCCGACTGCGCCCCGGCGGCACCGCCGTTCTGCTGATGCCGCCGGCCGCCGCGTCCCGCCGCTCGGGACGGCGTATCCGCGCGGGCCTGCTGCGCCGCGGCGCGCTTCGGGCCGTCGTCTCGCTGCCGGCCGGCGCCGCGCCCCCGTACGGCATCCCCCTCCACCTCTGGGTGCTGCGCAGGCCCGAGGTGGGCAAGCCGCCCGCGTCCGAACTGCTGCTCGTGGACACCGCCGAGCTGGCCGGAGCCGCCGGCGGCCGCGACAAGCTCGACTGGCAGGCCGTCCACAGTGCCGTCCTCGACGCCTGGCAGCCCTTCGACCGGCACGGCACGGCCGAGGAGCGGCCGGGTGTCAGCCGCTCGGTCCCGGTCATCGAACTCCTCGACGACGACGTCGACCTGGCCCCCGCCCGGCGCCTCCCGCCCCCGGCCGCGGGCGGCGGCGCGGCCGAGTTGCTGCGTGTACGGAACCGGCTCGCCGACACCCTCCGGCTGGCCTCGGAGCTCACCCCGGCGCCCGGCACCCACGGCGAGCTGCCGGCACCCTGGCCCGTCACCACAGTCGGCGAACTCGCCCGCGCGGGCGGGCTGGTGATCCGCGCGGGCGGCCCGGGCACATCGTCCGCGGGCCCCGTTCCCGTACTCACCGAGCAGGACGTGCTCGCCGGCACCGCCCCCTCGGGCACGCTCCCGGAAGGCCCCGACGAGGAGCCCGTACGCGTCGAGGCGGGCGATCTTGTCGTGCCCGTCCTCGGCGGCGGATCCGTCGTACGCGTCGTCGACGAGGCCACGGCGGGCGCGGCGCTCGGCCGCAACCTCCAGCTGCTGCACCCCGATCCGGCGGCCCTCGACCCGTGGTTCCTCGCCGGGTTCCTGCGCGGCACCGCCAACACCCGTCAGGCCAGCAGCTATGCGTCCACCTCGACCCGGCTGGACGTACGCCGACTGCAGCTGCCCCGGCTGCCGTTGGCCGACCAGCGGCGGTACGGGGAACGCTTCCGCGCCCTGGCCGCGTTCGAGGACGCGCTGCGACTGTCGGGGCGGCTGGGGGAGCAGCTGGTCCAGGGTCTGTACGACGGTCTGACGGACGGCAGTCTCACGGCGTGACAGGTTCGACAACGGTTCCGTACAACCCCGCAGCCGTTGTCCGCGTCGGTGTATACGCTCGTCTTCGCAACCGCCTCGTCCCCAGGCCTTCAGGAGCACCAATGCATGGCCCCGGCTACATGCCGCCGCAGCCTCCGCGCGACATACCGACGTCGGTGATCGTGCTGCTGCGGGTGCTCTTCGCGATACTCCCCGTCCTCAGCTGCGGGATGCTGTCCTGGGGCACGATGCTGCGGCTCGCGCTCGTGACCCGGCGCGCACGGGACTGGGTGCTCTTCGCGGTGGTGCTGGTCTCCTTCATGGCCTGCTTCGGCACGGTGCTGTCGGACCCCACGGAGGGCCTGACTATGCCCCGGTCGGATGTAGCGATCGGCATCATGCTCGCCGTTGCCGTGGCCGTCGTGCCTTACTTCCTGTACGCGGACATCAAGCACTTCTCTTCCCGGGTCGCGCAGCCGTACTACGGGCCCACCGTGAACTACGGCCTGCCGCCACAGGCACAGCCGCTGCCGCCGACGCCGCCCGTGGCCGGATATGGCTACCCGGCGGTCTCGCACCAGCCGCAGTCCCAGCCGCAGTCCCAGCCGCAGTTCCCGCCCCACCCCCAGTCCCCGCCTGCCCAGCCCCGCATCGACCAGCCCCGCATCGACCAGGTCCGCGCCGAGCTGGACGAGCTCAGCGACTACCTCCGCAAGGAGCAGGGCCGGGAGCAGGGCCGGTGAACGGACGCGTCATCGCGAGCCGTTACGAGCTCTCCACCGTCATCGGCCAGGGCGGCATGGGCCAGGTCTGGACGGCGTACGACAACCGCCTCGACCGCCGCGTCGCCGTCAAGCTGCTCCGCCCCGACCACATGGCCGCGGCCACCGCCGCCGGCGACATGCGTCGCCGCTTCGTCCGCGAGTGCCGGGTCACCGCCCAGGTCTCGCACCCCGGACTGGTCACCGTCCATGACGCGGGCAGCGACGGCGAGGAGCTCTTCCTCGTCATGCAGTACGTCGAGGGAGCGGACCTCGCCGACCATCTTGCCGAGCATGAGCCGTACCCCTGGCCGTGGGCCGTCTCGGTCGCCGCCCAACTGTGCGCGGTGCTCGCCGCCGTGCACGCCGTGCCGATCGTCCACCGCGACCTCAAGCCGCGGAACGTCATGGTGAAGCACGACGGCACGGTCACCGTCCTCGACCTCGGCGTCGCGTCTGTCATCGACATGGACACCACCCGCCTCACCCACACCGGATCGCCCATCGGCAGCCCCGCCTACATGGCCCCCGAGCAGGCGATGGGCGGCGCGGTCGGCCCATACACCGATCTCTACGCCCTCGGCGTGCTGCTGCACGAACTCCTCAGCGGGAACGTCCCGTTCGCGGGCTCCACCGCACTCGGTGTGTTGCACCGCCATCTCTACGAGCCGCCGCTCCCGGTCCGCCAGCTGCGCCCCGAGATACCCGAGCCGCTCGAAGCGCTGGTCCTGCGGCTGCTCGCCAAGGACCCGCAGCACCGGCCGACGGGCGCGCATGAGGTGTACGAGGCGCTCGCGCCGCTGCTGCCCAGCCGCGGCGCGCCCAGGGGACCGCTCGACCCGACCCGGCCCTTCCTGCGCCCGCACGCCCCCTGGCCGGACCGCTTCGCCGCCCCGCCGCCCGCCGCGCCCCCGCTGCCGCTGACGCCACGCCCCGACGTCGCGGCCGCCGTCGACGAGGTCAAGCGCCTTCTGGGCGAGGGCAGCATCACCCAGGCCGTGGACATCCTCGGCGGGATCCTCCCGGCGGCCGCCGCCGAGCATGGCGAGCACTCGCCGGTCGTACGGATCCTGCGCAAGCAGTACGCGACGACGCTGATGGACGACGGGCAGTACCGCCGTGCGCTCCCGGAGCTGCGGCGGCTCGCCGACGACCGGGCCGCCGAGGCGGGCCCGGCCGACCCGCAGACGCTGCAGTTCCGCTATGACGCCGCGCAGTGCCTGGAGCAGCTGGGCGAGGCCGCCGCCGCGCTCGCCGAGTACCGGGCCGTCCTGCCGCACTACGAGAGCCGGCAGTCGGGCGGCGCGGACGGGGGCCGCGCCTTCGATATCCGCCACCGGATCGGGAATCTGCTGCTCGCGGTGGGCGACCACACAGCGGCCAGGCAGCAGTTGCAGGGCCTGCTGTACGACGCCGAGCGGGCGCTCGGGCCGTACCACCAGCTGCCGGTCGAGCTGCGACGAGCGCTCGACCGGCAACAGCAGTTCCACAGCGGGTAACCGCGGGACCGTCGCCGGACGATCAGCTCGCGCGCAGATACGCCGAGGTGGACACCCGCCCCAGCAGGGTCAGCCGAGAAGTCCCGCTCGCCAGATGCTTGTCCAGGGCGTCCTGCACCCCGGGCCAGGCCTTGTCGCCGTAGTCGTCGAGCACCACGATCCCGCCCGGGGCGACGATCTCCTCGACCCATTCCAGATCGGCCGCCACCCCGTCCATGGAGTGATCGCCATCCACCACGATCACCCCGTACTCCCGGTCGGAGACGGCGGCCCGCACGTCCGGATCGCCCGAGAAGCCCTGCTGGATTCGCGCGTCGATCACGGAACCGACGCCGCCGAGTGCCAGGTTGGCCCGTACGACGTCCTCGCGCACCGGCGTGCCCGTGGGATCCGTGCCCTGCATGGTGGTGCCGGGCTGCAGCTGCGCGCCCGCCAGCGGGTCGACGATCGTCAGGTTCGGTTCGGCCCCGGACCGGTGCAGCATCCGCATCAGTCCCGCGGCGAACATCCCGTACAGGGTGCCGATTTCGAGAACATTGCCGTTCGGGGGGGAGAGCAGTGGCACCGTGGCGAGCTTTCCGCACACGTTGGAGGTGGACCCCGCCAGCCTGCCCACGCCGAGTGACTCCAGGGCGATCACCGTGCGATAGGCGACGGTCACATTGCGGAGAGCGTGTTCACTGCCGTCCGTCACGCCCTGTATCTGACGTGCGAGGGTGTCGATCTGGGCGGCGGTGGGCGTCCGGTGGCCGCTTCGACCCGTCCCGTTGACGAGCAGGCCTAGCCCGTACTGCGGGTTCTGTACGGCGGCTACTTTTCGGTGGAGAGCGTCGAGATCGGCCTGCAAGGTCTGCGTGGCACGCTTCACATGCTTCTCGATGCGCCGTTCGATCATGGTTTCGGCTGGGCTCAAGACCCACTTCGCCAGCCGGTTCCGAAGGAGAGAGGCCATGCCGGGGAAGCTACGCCGCAGCGCCGCGGCGCGGGCCAAGGCGGGATGCTGCGTAGATGAAGTCCTGATGGCCATGCAGCGGCGGAATTGTGACCTCGGTACGACGGAACGCCACGTACCGCGGCAGGGCGACGCTCTTGCGGGGCTCGCCCCGTTGCCCGGTCCTCAGGCACCGGACGGGCTGGATCGGCCCGCCGTCCGGCGCGACCGCAACAGGGGCAGCAGGGCGAGGCACCCAAGTGTCAGCAGCCCTGCGGCCCCGATCGCCCCGCCCGCCTTCAGGCCCGGCGGGCGGAACGAGCAGTCGACCGTCGTCGTTCTGCCGTCCAGAGGTACGGCGACGAGCCCGAGGTAGGAGTCCGCGGGCTTGCCGTTGCAGCTCCAGCCCGCGATCCGGGGCGCGGCGAGGACGGCCGTCCCCTGGGTGCCGGGCGGGAGTTCGGCCCGTACGCCGCTGTCGGTGACCTCGAGAGACACCGGCCCTGTCGTCCTCAGCCGGTCCACGGCCGCGGTGAGCTTCGCCCGGTCCAGACAACCCACGGTCGTGCGGGGGTTGCCACGGCTGTAACTGATCGTCGAACCGGGGGAGTTCACGGTGCCGAGCGAGGTGAGCGCGGCACGCCGCTTGGGCTGTCCGCCGAGCAGCGTCACCTGCTCGTTGTCGCCGAGGCGGGCCTTGCCGGTGTAGTTCGGCGCCCAGAGGAAGGCCTCGCTGCCGACCGGGCAGGAGCCGTTCACCGAAGAGCCGTAGACCTGCGAGCCGAGCAGTAGCTCCTGGTTGCGGAACGGGTTCCAGTTGTACCGCCCCGCGACACCCGCGGGCCGCACCGTCAACAGCGGCGGCGTCCGGGCGGCCCGGGTCACCTCCGGGTGCTGTCCCGGCCTGGTGCGCACCCGTGCGCCGACGGCGAAGATCGCGTCGGTGACCGGGTTGTCCAGGGACTGCACACTGCGTCCGTTGGACGTCCAGCCCGCGCCGAGAGCGGCCAGCGTGCGGGTGTACACGTCGGGCGTGTGGCTGCTGTAGTACGCGCCGCCCTGGCCGCCCATCAGGATCGGATCGTTGCCGGTGAGCTGGTCGCGACCCGGGTCGGTGCGGTAGCGCGGCCAGCCGTCGGCCTTCGCCACAGCCGCCACCCGCTCGCTCTGCGGCTCGCCCCAGGCCGGGTAGTCGTCCAGCCTGCCGAGCCGCTGCCGGTCCGCGTACGCGGTGGTCGCCGCTGCCTGCCCGACCAGCGCGCCACTGAGCAGCAGCGCCGCGACCACGGCGTACTTGCCGCGCCTGGCGAGCAGCAGACCGCCCGCCACCGCCGCGATCCCGGCCGCCAACAGCGGGAAGGTCCAGGCGGTGACGAGGTCGCTGGTGGAGGCGGCGAGTGCGATCACGGCCACCACGGCGCCGCCGCCGAGCAGGGCGCGCCGCCCCGGCCAGTCGTGTGAGAGACAGATCCAGGCGGCGATCACGAGTATCCCGGCGAAGACGAAGGTCTGCCGGTACGGGCTGCCGTTGGGCGTCGCGAAGACATGCCACACCAGATGCGTCGGCGCCCACTGGAGTGACACCAGGGTCGCCGCCGCGAGCCCCGTCCACACCCACCGCTCGCGCCGCGGCACCGCGCTGTTGAAGGCGAGCGTGCAGGCCAGCAACATCGCGCCGCTGCCGAGGAAGACCGCGGGCGTGAAGAAGCTGTACGTCGCGGGCAGCGTGCGGGCGAACACATCGGCCCAGCCGGCCGGCGCGAACTCCTTCGTCCACCCGGGATAGGCGTGCTTGGAGCCGAGGAAGACGGGGATCAGGACGGGCGTGGCCAGCGCGATGCCGAGCAGTACGGCCCGGGCTGCCCGCACCAGCGCGCGCATCCGGTCCCGTACCGCCTTCTCATCGAGCAGCAGCCGTACGAGAAGCACCAGCGCGGCCCCGATGGTCGCCATGTACGCGGTGTAGAAGTTGGCGATCCACGCCACCGCGACGACCACCGGGCCGAGAACCGGCCGCCGTGCCGTGCGCGCCCACTCGCCGACCAGGCACAGCAGCGGGAAGGCGACGAGGCCGTCCATCCACATCGGGTTGTACGAGGCCTCCACGACCGACCAGCCGCACAGCGCGTACGAGCCGCCGAGCACCGCCGCCATCCACCAGCGCCCGCCGCTGTCCTTGCGCAGCGACAGCAGTAGCCAGGTCATGGCGGCGGCCGCGGTCGCCATCTTCAGCAGCGTGATCACATAGACGGCGAGGTCGATCCGGTCCCGGGGGAAGAGTCCGACCAGCATCGAGTACGGGCTGGTCAAATAGGTCCCGAGGTCGGGCAGAAAGCTGGTGCCGTATCCGGACTGCCAGTTCAGCAGCAGTCCGCCGTCGGCCCGCCCGTGCAGCAGATCCCACAGATGCGCATGAAATGGCACAAACTGATTGCCGAGGTCGTTCACGCTGCGTGTGTGCGGTCCGAAGGGGAAGCTGCGGGCGACGGCGTCACCGGCGCACACGGCGCCCACGGTGATCAGCGCGGCGAGGGCGGCGGCGCGGCCGCGCGCGGATTGCAGAGTCATGATTCCTCGAATATGCCAGCGCAGATGGTGAAAACCCTCCAGGGGAAGCCCAGTTCACGAAACGGTCGCCTGCGCGCCATGCGGGGAATCCGTACGGGACATTCGGGTGGGTTGTTCTTCTTCCGTGCTGATCTCGATAGTTGTCCCGTGCTTCAACGAAGAGGAGATCATCGGCCGCTTCCACGAACATGTGACCGCAGAACTCTCCCTGCTCGGGCAGGAATTCGAGCTGGTCTACGTGGACGACGGAAGCCAGGACCGGACGCTCCCTCTCCTCGAGGAGATCGCCGAGGCCGACCCTCGTACCCGCTATGTCTCCTTCAGCCGTAACTTCGGCAAGGAGGCGGCGATGCTCGCCGGGCTCCAGCATGCCGAGGGCGACGCCGTGGTCATCATGGACGCCGACCTCCAGCACCCGCCGGAACTGGTCAGGCGCATGCTGCAGCTGCATGAGGAGGGCTTCGACCAGGTCATCGCGCGCCGCACCCGCAAGGGCGACCGTGTCACCCGCACCGTCACCGCCCGTGCCTACTA
Organism: Streptomyces sp. NPDC000880; assembly: GCF_053599675.1. NCBI lineage: Bacteria > Bacillati > Actinomycetota > Actinomycetes > Kitasatosporales > Streptomycetaceae > Streptomyces > Streptomyces sp. NPDC000880. The sequence continues at coordinate 10,388 of NZ_JBSFMS010000017.1, forward strand.
CTGGCTGATCAACCGGCTCGTCGACGTCGAACTGGTCGACGGCGTGGGCGATTTCCGGCTGCTTTCGCGCCGCACGGTGGACGCGATCCTCGAGCTCACCGAGTACAACCGCTTCTCCAAGGGCCTGTTCGCCTGGGTCGGTTTCCGCACCACGACCTTCGAGTACGAGAATGCGGTGCGCGAGCAGGGCCGCTCCAAGTGGAGCTTCGGCAAACTGCTCAACTATGGCCTCGACGGCCTGCTCTCCTTCAATAACAAGCCGCTGCGGGCCGCCGTCTATCTAGGGCTGCTGCTTGTCACGCTCGCCATGGCGTATGCCGCCTGGATTGTCGGTGTCGCCCTTGTGAACGGCGTGGACACCCCGGGGTATGTCACCCTTCTGGTGGTGGTCACGGCACTCGCCGGCGTGCAGATGCTGATGCTGGGTGTGGTCGGCGAGTACGTCGGCCGCATCTACTACGAGGTGAAGCGGCGACCGCACTTCCTGGTGAAGGCCACCAACGCCGGCCCTCCGCACCAGCAGGAAGGGGAGCGGCACAAACGCGACGGGGAGCTCGTAAGACGATGACGGTCCGGGTCCAGCTGGTCAGGTTCGCCCTGGTGGGGGTGGTGAACACCGGGACGTACTACGGCCTGTATCTGGCCCTGCTCACCTGGCTGCCCTATGTGGCGGCACATGTCGTCGCCTTCGCGCTCAGCATGGTCGGGTCCTTCTTCCTCACCTCGTACTTCACGTACCGGACCCGCCCCACCTGGCGGAAGTTCCTGCTCTTCCCGCTCACCAACGCGGCGAACTTCGTCGTCACCACGAGCGGCGTCTACTTGCTGGTGGACGTAATGCACTTCGGCAGTCGCTACGCCCCCCTGATCGCGGCGGCGGTGGCGGTACCGATCACCTTTGTGGTCTCCCGGACGATCATGCTGCGCCCGGAGCCGGCTCGCCCAGCGGCGCACGTTGAATGCGATGTGGCGGGATAACGGTGCCACCCGCTGTCCGCGCTGAAGATCGCGGCGCGGTACGTGGGCGCGGCGGCGACGGTGGCGGGCGCGGCGCTCGGCGGCGTGGGTGCGGGCCGGGCGGCGAAGGCCGGGGCTGCCGGGTGCATCGCAACTTCCGGCGAATCGTCGGCCGAATCAGTGGCCCAGGCCACGGAGACTGCCTAACATCGATCACCGCAGGGTCTTGTGCATCGTCGCACAATCACGCCGCACGCCGGGAGGCTCCTTTGCACCGCCGCCGTCGCACCGCGCTCACCGTCTCAGCCGCGCTGCTCGTCGCCGCGCCCCTCCTCGCCGCCTGCGGCAGTGAGGCTCACCCAGGGGCCGCCGCCGTCGTCGGTGGGGAGCGGATCGAGGTGGCGACCGTCCAGGCGAAGGTGAAGGACGTGCGCGCCGCCCAGCAGCGCTCCCCCCAGTCCGCCCAGCTCATCAAGGACAGCGGGCAGCTCAGCCGCGCCAAGCTGTACGACCTGATCGTCGAGCAGGTCGTACAGCGCGCCGCCGACGACGCCGGGGTCACGGTCAGCCGCAAGGAGATCCAGGACGGGCGGACCGCCCTCGTGCAGCAGTCCGGTGGCGAGGAGCAGCTCGCGGCCATGTATCTGCAGCAGCGCGGCGTCGCCCCCGACCAGCTGGACGATGTCGTACGCCGCGACGTCCTGGTCAGCAAGCTTGCCGCGACCCTCAGCGCGACCAACACCCCCGAGGGCCAGCAGAAGCTGAACCAGGCCTTCACCGCCGCCGCCCAGGCGCTGAACATCGACGTCAACCCGCGCTTCGGCGCCTGGGACGACAAGAAGCTGGAGCTGGGCGAGTACAAGGCTCCGTGGATCGCGCAGGTCAGCAAGGCGCCGGAGCCCGTCGGCGCGGGTGCGTAGCGGCGCGGGGTAGGTTCGAGGGGTGACCACAGAAGCACCAGTCGCCCCCGGCCGAATCGTTCTGCTCACCGCCAGCCACCGCGTCCCGCCCGGGCTGCTGTCCTGGCCCGCGTGGCAGACGCTGCACGCCGCCGACCGGGTGCTCTGCGCCGACGGGGACCACCCCCAGCTGCCGTATCTTCGCGAGGCCGGTGTCGGCGTGGAGATAACGGCGCTCACCGCGCAGGAGCTGGTCGACGCCTGCGCTGGGGGTACGCCCCCTGGCTTCGCCGGGGGGACCCCCACCCAGGCCGAAGGCTCTGGGGGAGGTCGCACCGTCGTGGTCCTCCCCTCCGGCGAGGGCGACACGGCCCTGACCGACGGGCTTGCCCGGCTCGCCGGGTCCGGGCGGGTGCAGATGCCGGACCTGGAGCTGCTCCCCGGCTCGTACGACCTGCCCGGCGCCCGTCTCCTCGACCTCGTCCAGGTCATGGACCGGATCCGCGCCGAGTGCCCCTGGTCGTCGACCCAGACCCACACGGACCTCGCCAAATACGGCATCGAGGAGGCGTACGAACTCGTCGAGGCGATCGAGGACGGCGACCGCGACGAGCTGCGAGAGGAGCTCGGGGACGTACTCCTGCAGGTCGTCTTCCACGCGCGCATCGCGCAGGAAGGCCGCGATGAGGACGGAGCCGAGCCGTTCTCCATCGACGACGTCGCAGGGACGATCGTCGAGAAGCTGATCCACCGCCACCCGCACGTCTTCGGCGACGAGCGCGCCGAGACGCCGGAGGACGTGAAGGAGCACTGGCTGCGCACGAAGGCGATCGAGAAGCAGCGCGACTCCGTGACGGACGGCGTCCCGCTGGGCCAGCCCGGGCTCGCCCTCGCCGCGAAGCTCGCGGGCCGGGTCCGTACGGCGGGCCTCGACGTCCCGCTCCCCGCCGGCCCGGGCACCGGTTACGAACTGCTCGCCCTCGCCGTCCGGGCCGAGGCTTCCGGCATCGACCCGGAGGCCGCCCTGCGCGCCGCGGCCCGCACCTACCGGGACGCGATCCGCGCCGCCGAGGGGCAGGAGTGAGCGCTCAGCCCGAGCTGTTCACCTGGGCGTTCGCCACCGACCCCTACCCCGCGTACGCCTGGCTCCGGGAAAACTCGCCGGTCCACCGGACCACCCTTCCCAGCGGGGTCGAGGCATGGCTGGTGACGCGGTACGCCGATGCCAAGCAGGCCCTCGCCGACCAGCGGCTCAGCAAGAATCCCGCGCATCACGACGAGCCCGCGCACGCCAAGGGGAGGACGGGGATCCCCGGCGAGCGCAAGGCCGAGCTGATGACCCATCTGCTGAACATCGACCCGCCGGACCACACCCGGCTGCGGCGGCTGGTGTCGAAGGCGTTCACGCCGCGCCGTGTCGCCGAATTCGCCCCGCGCGTACAGGAGTTGACGGACCGGCTCATTGATGGCTTCGCAGGCAAGGGGGAGGCGGACCTGATTCACGAGTTCGCGTTCCCGCTCCCCATCTACGCGATCTGCGACTTGCTCGGCGTCCCGCGCGAGGACCAGGACGACTTCCGCGACTGGGCGGGCATGATGATCCGGCACGGCGGCGGTCCGCGCGGCGGAGTCGCCCGCTCCGTGAAGAAGATGCGCGGCTATCTCGCGGAACTCATCCACCGCAAAAGACAAGACCCGGGCGACGACCTCATCTCCGGGCTCATCAGGGCATCCGACCACGGCGAGCACCTCACCGAGAACGAAGCCGCCGCCATGGCCTTCATCCTTCTCTTCGCGGGGTTCGAGACGACGGTGAATCTGATCGGCAACGGCGTGTACGCGCTGCTGCGCAACCCGGACCAGCGCCGGCGGCTCCAGGCCTCCCTCGCGGCCGGTGAGACCGAACTGCTGGCCGCCGGTGTCGAGGAACTCCTGCGCTACGACGGGCCCGTGGAGCTCGCCACCTGGCGGTTCGCCACCGAGGCGCTCGTCATCGGCGGGCAGCGGATCGCGGCGGGCGATCCCGTACTGGTCATACTCGCCGCCGCCGACCGGGACCCGGAGCGGTTCGCCGACCCGGACACCCTCGATCTGTCCCGGCGCGACAACCAGCATCTCGGGTACGGGCACGGCATCCACTACTGCCTCGGCGCGCCGCTGGCGCGTCTTGAGGGGCAGACCGCGCTCGCCACGCTGCTCAGGAGAATGCCGGACTTGCGGCTTGCGGGCGATCCAGCCGATTTGCGGTGGCGTGGGGGTCTCATTATGCGCGGATTGCGCACTCTGCCGGTTGAGTTCAACGCTCGACAGACCTGACGCATTGTCAAGTCTGTGACTTTCACGTGATCTCTGCTGCATCGACTTGTGACTCGCGTTCGAATGCCGCTACGTTCACCGTCGTCCCAGCAGTCACGTGAAAGGCAACCGCATGGGTTCCGCGAACGGGCGACACCGCCGACCTCGCCAGGCGCCGGCCATCGTTGTCGCGGCAGGGGTGACGGGATCGGCCATCGCCATCCCCCTTCTCGGCGCCGGTTCGGCCTCCGCCGCTGACGCCTCCATGTGGGACCGAGTGGCGGAGTGCGAGAGCGGCGGCATGTGGAGCGCCGACCTCGGCAACGGGTACTACGGCGGGCTGCAGTTCTCGCAGGAGGTCTGGCAGGACTTCGGCGGTACGGCGTACGCGCCCCGCGCCGACCTCGCCAGCCGCTCGCAGCAGATAGCGGTTGCCGAGAAGGTCCTCGACGCGCAGGGCCCCGCGGCGTGGCCCAGCTGTGCGCCACTCGCCGGGCTGACGAACGACGGCGCCGCGACCGGCGTCAACCCGGGCATCCTGCCGTTGCCCGAGCAGAGTGCCCCCGCCGAGCCGCTCATACCCGTGACGCCCTCGACCGAGCCCACCGCGGCGCCGTCTGCCGAGCCGTCCGCGGACCCGGCCGGGTCGGCCGAGCCCGCCGCGTCGGCGACCGCGGACGCGACGCTGGGCGCCGACAGCGGCAGCGGCAAGCACCGTGGCGAGCCCGCTCCGGAGAACACCGAGCCGGGCAATACAGACAATGTGCGTGAAGTGGGCCGCCATGCCTCGCGAGGTGACGGTTCGGCACGCGACAATGCGGGCAACCCGGATGGGGCGGTCGAAGCGGACGCCGCGCCCGGCGAGTACACCGTCCGGCCGGGCGACAGCCTGTGGGCCATCGCCGACGAGCAGAAGCTCTCCGGCGGCTGGGCCGGGCTCTACGAGGCGAACCAGCAGACCGTCGGTGCCGACCCTGATCTCATCCTTCCCGGCCAGAGCCTCGATCTAGGCCTGAAGTAGGGGTAATCCGCGGGCGGTTCGCGGGCAAGTTCGCAGGGTTATGTCCGAATCTGTGCAAGTGAGACAAGGGTCTCTTTGTCCCAACTGCCGTGACATGCCCGGCGGAACCACTCATTCCGCCCGCCACCTGCGGAAACGAGAGTTATCGGAGTGGCGAGATGGGCGATTTCTCCCCGTTTCTCACCTTTGAACATCGGGGAGAGCTGTGTCTACGGTCTGAACCGCTCGCCACCGCGGGCACCACTGACCATCACGCCGAATCCTGCCGACGGTCAGGGGAGTAGTCATCGCGCAGAGCGCCGAAGGCAGGAGCGGGGGACCCAAGGTAAGCGCCGGCCCCGGCCGTTGAGATCGACGGCTCCCACCGGCTTGGGGTGAAGCCGCGCGCAGGACGCGCGGCCGGGCAACTCGTCTTCTGGTTCCTGGCGGAACTGGGGATTCCCCATCGGCCCGAACCCGACAGCTCACCTCGTAGGCGTCGGTGAGGAGACGTTCCATGCTGTTCTCCAGCAAGGGCAAGCACCGTCGCCCGTCCGTTTTCAATCGGACTACTCGTTTCGCCGCGATCGCCGGCGTCACCGGTGCGGCCGTCGCCGCCCCGCTCATCGGCGCCACCTCGGCGTCCGCCGCGACCGCCTCCGAGTGGGACCAGGTCGCCCAGTGCGAGTCCGGCGGCAACTGGTCCATCAACACCGGCAACGGCTACTACGGCGGCCTGCAGTTCTCGTCCTCCACCTGGGCCGCGTACGGCGGCACGCAGTACGCCGCGAGCGCCGACCAGGCCTCCAAGTCCCAGCAGATAGCGGTCGCCGAGAAGGTCCTGGCCGGCCAGGGCAAGGGCGCGTGGCCGAACTGCGGCGTCAGCCTGTCGGGCGCCGCGTACGACGGCGGCTCCGCCGACTCCGGCACCACGCAGCCGGCGCAGCCGAAGCAGGAGCGCGCCGAGGTTCCCACCACCCGCTCCGAGCGCCCCGCCGCCCCTGCGAAGCCCGCCGCCAAGGCCAAGGGCTTCAAGAAGGGCGACGGCGAGTACAAGGTCAAGGCCGGCGACACCCTCGGCAAGATCGCCGAGACCGAGAAGGTCAAGGGCGGCTGGCAGAAGCTGTTCGACCTGAACAAGGACATCATCGACGACGCGGACGTCATCTACCCGGGCCAGCAGCTCCACCTGAGCTGACCCGGCTCCGCCCGAGCTGACCCCCCGGGCACCGGAGCACCCCGGTCCTGCGCGCTTTCCCCCGTACGCGCCGGGCGGGGGTGCTGCCTTGTCACTGCCTGTTCATGCCCTTTTCCGTCCCAGCGGGCGGGCATCGGCCGGCCGATGCCCCGGAGCCGGTTAGGCTCTTGCCGCAAGGCCGAGGCGACCCTGCACTGCTTGTGTCCCACCGCTTGCGTCACATTTAGCGTCACATCCCAGAAGGAGATGCTCGTGCCGTCCATCGACGTCGTCGTAGCCCGGGAAATCCTGGACTCCCGAGGCAACCCCACGGTCGAGGTCGAGGTTGGCCTCGACGACGGCAGCACGGGTCGTGCTGCTGTTCCGTCCGGCGCCTCCACCGGTGCGTTCGAGGCTCTTGAGCTCCGCGACGGTGACCAGAACCGCTACCAGGGCAAGGGCGTCGAGAAGGCCGTCCTCGCCGTCATCGAGCAGATCGGCCCGGAGCTCGTCGGGTACGACGCCACCGAGCAGCGCCTGATCGACCAGGCGATGTTCGACCTGGACGCCACCCCGGACAAGTCCTCGCTCGGCGCCAACGCCATCCTCGGCGTCTCCCTCGCCGTGGCGCACGCCGCCTCCGAGGCCTCCGACCTGCCGCTCTTCCGCTACCTGGGCGGCCCGAACGCGCACCTGCTGCCCGTTCCGATGATGAACATCCTGAACGGCGGCTCGCACGCCGACTCGAACGTGGACATTCAGGAGTTCATGATCGCTCCGATCGGCGCGGAGTCCTTCTCCGAGGCCCTGCGCTGGGGCACCGAGGTCTACCACACCCTCAAGAAGGTCCTGAAGCAGAAGGGTCTGTCCACCGGCCTGGGCGACGAGGGCGGCTTCGCGCCGAACCTCGACTCCAACCGCGCCGCGCTGGACCTGATCCTCGAGGCCATCAAGGAAGCCGGCTACGCCCCCGGCAAGGACATCGCGCTCGCGCTCGACGTCGCCGCGTCCGAGTTCTACAAGGACGGCGCCTACGAGTTCGAGGGCAAGTCCCGCTCGGCCGCCGAGATGACCGAGTACTACGAGGAGCTCGTCGCCGCGTACCCGCTGGTCTCCATCGAGGACCCGCTGTTCGAGGACGACTGGGCCGGCTGGAAGGTCCTCACCGACAAGCTGGGCACCAAGGTCCAGATCGTCGGCGACGACCTCTTCGTCACCAACCCGGAGCGCCTCGCCCGCGGCATCGAGGACGGCGCCGCGAACGCCCTGCTCGTCAAGGTCAACCAGATCGGTTCGCTGACCGAGACCCTGGACGCCGTCGAGCTCGCCCAGCGCAACGGGTTCAAGTGCATGATGTCGCACCGCTCCGGCGAGACCGAGGACGTCACCATCGCCGACCTGGCCGTCGCCACCAACTGCGGCCAGATCAAGACCGGCGCCCCGGCCCGCTCCGAGCGCGTCGCCAAGTACAACCAGCTGCTGCGCATCGAGGAGATCCTCGACGACGCCGCGGTGTACGCGGGCCGCTCGGCGTTCCCGCGGTTTCGTTCTGCGAACTGATCGGGCACAGCGCTTTGCGAACTGATCGGCACGGCGCTCTGCGAACTGATCGGTACAGCAAGGGCTGACGCTCTCGTTACCTACGTCCCCGGTCGCGGTCCCGTACCGTGTCCGGGGACGTAGGCGCGTAACGGGGAGGCGAGACCATGGCACGCAACGGGGACCAGGACCGGTTCTCCACCTCGACCCGGCTGCGGCTGCTCGGCGAGCAGACCGCCGCTCGCGTCTACCGGTCGCAAAGCCGCCGGCAGGCCCGCCGCTCCCGGCTCACCGGCCGCGCGGCCTTCCTGGCCCTGGTGGTCTGCTCGCTGGCCGTCGCGCTCGCGTATCCGATGCGGCAGTACGTCTCCCAGCGCGCCGACATCGCCGACCAGGAGCGCCGGATGGCGGACGCCGAACAGCAGGTCGAGCGGCTGAGGGACGAGAAGGCTCGGCTCCAGGACGACATGTACATCCGGCGCCTCGCCCGCGAGCACCTGCATCTCGTGCTGCCGGGAGAGACCGGCTACATCATGATCGCACCCGAGGCCGCCGAGAAGCGCCGCACCGAAGAGGGTGGGGCGGCCGACCGCCCCTGGTACTCGAATGTCTGGGACGGCGTCGACAACGCCGACCGCAGCAAGTAGCAGCCACACAGAAGCACCGCTAGAACCAAGGCAGGCATGGAAACGCCCCCTCCCACCACAGCCCCGACCGAGCCGACCGACGCGGACATCGCCGCGTTCAAGAAGCAGCTCGGCCGTCCGCCGCGCGGACTGCGCGCCATCGCGCACCGCTGCCCGTGCGGTCAGCCCGACGTCGTCGAGACCGCGCCGCGGCTCCCCGACGGCACCCCCTTCCCGACGCTGTACTACCTGACCTGCCCGCGGGCCGCCTCGGCGATCGGCACGCTGGAGGCGAACGGCGTGATGAAGGAGATGAACGAGCGCCTCGCGACCGACCCGGAACTGGCCGCAAAGTACCGAGCCGCCCACGAGGACTACATCGCACGCCGCGACGCCATCGAGATGCTGCAGGGCTTCCCGAGCGCGGGCGGCATGCCCGACCGGGTGAAGTGCCTGCATGTCCTGGTCGCCCACTCGCTCGCGGCGGGACCCGGCGTCAATCCGCTGGGCGACGAGGCGATCGCGATGCTGCCCGAGTGGTGGCGCAAGGGCCCGTGCGTCGCGCCGTGTGAAGAAGGGGACGAGAAGTGACCCGGGTCGCCGCCATCGACTGCGGTACGAACTCCATCCGGCTGCTCGTCGCCGACGCGGACCCGGCCGCCGGTGAGCTGGTCGACCTCGACCGGCGGATGACGATTGTCCGGCTCGGCCAGGGCGTGGACCGGACCGGGCGGCTCGCACCCGAGGCGCTGGAGCGGACCTTCGCGGCGTGCCGCGAGTACGCCGCCGTGATCAAGAAGCACGGCGCGGAGAAGATCCGCTTCGTGGCCACCTCCGCCTCGCGCGACGCGTCCAACCGGGACGACTTTGTTCGCGGAGTGATCGACATCGTGGGCGTCGAACCCGAGGTGATCACCGGGGACCAGGAGGCGGAGTTCTCCTTCACCGGCGCCACGCGGGAGCTGCCGGGCCATGAGGAGCGTCTGGTGGTGGACATCGGCGGCGGCTCGACCGAGTTCGTCGTCGGCCATGAGGAGGTCGAGGCCGCGCGGTCCGTGGACATCGGCTGCGTACGGCTGACCGAACGGCACATCCGGCACGATCCGCCGACGCCCGACGAGGTCGCCGCGATGCGCGCCGACATCGAGGCCGCGCTCGATCTCGCCGAGGAGACCGTCCCGATCCGGGAGGCGCAGACGCTGATCGGCCTGGCCGGGTCGGTGACGACGGTGGCGGCGATCGCGCTCGGTCTCGACGAGTACGACCCGACGAGGATCCACCACGCACGGATCCCGTACGCCCAGATCAAGGCGGTCAGCGAGGCGCTGCTGAAGGCCGACCACGAGCAGCGCTCCGCGCACCCGGTGATGCACCCGGGGCGGGTCGACGTCATCGGGGCCGGGGCGCTCGTGCTGCTTGCGATCATGGAGCGGATCGGGGTGCCGGAGGTGGTCGTGAGCGAGCACGACATCCTCGACGGGATCGCCTGGTCGATCGCTTAGAGCAGCCTCGGAATGAACTTCGTGAAGTTCTTCACAAGGAAAATTCCGCTGACGGGTGCTGTGGGGGGGCGAAAGGCCCTTCCGGCCCCTCCGCACCGCCCGGCGGGGTGCATTCCGGGCGTTGCGGGGCGCGTTGCGGGGGCATGAAGCGGGCCGCTGGTTCATCTACGGGAGGCCCTTAGGGGCCAGCTCACGAGGGGTGGAGAACGTTTCCCCATGTACCGTGGTTCCCCCGCAGCGGCATGACCTCGGTCACGTGGGCCGCGTAGTGTAGCAGAGGTGGCTCGACACCTTGTGAAGGGGCTCACGAGCACCCCCCCTGGGAGGGGTGGATACTCGATGGCATGAGCACCACGGAGCGTCCCAGGATCCTCGTTGTAGGCGGTGGGTACGTAGGCCTGTACGCAGCTCGTCGCATTCTGAAGAAGATGCGCTACGGCGAGGCGACCGTCACGGTCGTCGACCCGCGCTCGTACATGACGTACCAGCCCTTCCTCCCCGAAGCTGCCGCCGGCAGCATCTCGCCTCGGCATGTCGTCGTCCCGTTGCGACGCGTCCTGCCCAAGGCCGAGGTGCTCACCGGCCGGGTCACCGCCATCGATCAGGACCGCAAGGTCGCCACCATCTCGCCGCTGGTCGGCGGGGCGTACGAGCTGCCCTTCGACTACCTCATCGTCGCGCTCGGCGCGGTCTCCCGCACCTTCCCGATCCCCGGCCTCGCCGAGCAGGGCATCGGTATGAAGGGCATCGAGGAGGCCATCGGCCTGCGCAACCACGTACTCGAGCAGCTCGACAAGGCTGACTCGACGACCGACGAGGAGGTCCGCCGCAAGGCGCTGACCTTCGTCTTCGTGGGCGGCGGCTTCGCCGGCGCGGAGACCATCGGCGAGGTGGAGGACCTGGCGCGCGACGCGGCCCAGTACTACGCCAGCGTCAAGCGCGAGGACATGCGCTTCATCCTGGTCGACGCGGCCGACAAGATCCTTCCCGAGGTGGGCCCGAAGCTGGGCCAGTACGGCAAGGAGCACCTCGAGGGCCGTGGCATCGAGATCTACCTGTCGACCTCTATGGAGTCCTGCGTGGACGGCCACGTGGTGCTGAAGAACGGCCTCGAGGTCGACTCCAACACCATCGTGTGGACGGCCGGCGTGAAGCCGAACCCGGCGCTGGCGCGCTTCGGCCTGCCGCTCGGCCCGCGCGGCCATGTGGACTGCACCGAGAAGCTCCAGGTCCAGGGCACCGACTACATCTGGGCCGCGGGCGACAACGCGCAGGTCCCGGACATCGCGGCCCGCAAGGCCGGCGTCGAGAACGCCTGGTGCCCGCCGAACGCCCAGCACGCGCTGCGTCAGGCCCGGGTCCTCGGCGACAACGTCATCTCCGGCATGCGGGGCTTCCCGCAGAAGGAGTACAGCCACGCCAACAAGGGTGCGGTCGCCGGTCTCGGCCTGCACAAGGGCGTCGCGATGATCGTCATGGGCAAGATGAAGATCAAGCTCAAGGGCCGTCTGGCGTGGTACATGCACCGTGGCTACCACGGCATGGCGATGCCGACGTGGAACCGTAAGATCCGGGTCTTCGCGGACTGGACGCTGGCGATGTTCCTCAAGCGCGAGGTGGTCTCGCTGGGCGCGATCGAGACGCCGCGCGAGGAGTTCTACGAGGCGGCCAAGCCGGCTCCGGCGGCGGCAGCGCCGGCCCCGGAGAAGGCGAAGGCCTCCTAGCTCCAGGCAAGCCCGCGTAAGGGGCCGCCCGCCATCCGTGGTGCGGGTCGGCCCCTTCGCTGTGTCCGGGCTCGCCCGTGCGCCCCGACGCGTGCCTTCCGCGAGATACATGTGGGGAGCATGTATTTTGCCTGGGCATTGCGCGCCGCCGGGAAGCACGCACAGTGGTCGGATTGTTGTCAGGAGTGCACCGCGCTGCCCCACCGCGGCGTGGTGCAGGAGCATTTCTGGGATCCATCGTCACGGAGGTGTACGCCATGGGCGACGCCGCGCTGCGGCTGACCACTCTTGCCGAGGAGTTGCTGGGGACCCCGCTCCCGGTCCGTATCCGGGCCTGGGACGGTAGTGAATCCGGGCCTCCAGGCGCTCCCGTACTCGTCGTCAAGCACCGGCGCGCCCTGCGTCGGCTGCTGTGGCGGCCTGGGGAGCTCGGGCTCGCCCGGGCCTGGGTGGCCGGCGAGATCGATGTCGAGGGGGATCTGTACCACGCCCTCGATCTGCTCTCGGGGCTGATCTGGGATCGCGGCGACGGGGCCGGGGACAGCGGCAGCCCGCTGCTCGACCCCGGGCTGCGTGCCGCCGCCCGGGGGCTGCTGAAGATCGGCGGGGCGCTGCCCCCGCCGCCACCGCCCCCCGAGGAAGTCCGGCGGCGCGCCGGACCGTTGCACACCAAGCGTCGTGACAAGAAGGCCATCAGCCACCACTACGACGTCGGCAACGACTTCTACGCGCTGGTCCTCGGGCCTTCCATGGTCTACTCCTGCGCATACTGGCAGGACGGCGGCACCCTCGAAGAGGCGCAGCGCGACAAGCTCGACCTCATCTGCCGCAAGCTCGCCCTCAAGAAGGGCGACCGGCTCCTCGACGTCGGCTGCGGCTGGGGCTCGATGGCGGTCCACGCCGCCCGCGAGTACGGCGTCCAGGTCACCGGCGTCACGCTCTCCCGCGAGCAGGCCGCCTACGCCCGCAAACGCATCGCCGAAGAGGGCCTCACCGACCGGATCGAGATCCGCGTTCAGGACTACCGGGACGTCAGGGACGTTCCGTACGACGCCATCTCCTCCATCGGCATGGCCGAACACGTCGGCCAGGTCCGCTACCAGGAGTACGCGGACCAGCTCTTCTCCCTGCTCAAGCCCGGCGGCCGGCTGCTCAACCACCAGATCGCCCGCCGCCCCGAAAGAGACGAGTCCGCCTACCACGTCGATGAGTTCATCGACAGATACGTCTTCCCCGACGGCGAACTCGCTCCCCTCGGCCGTACCGTCAACACCCTCGAGAAAGCCGGTTTCGAAGTCCGCGACGTCGAGTCGATCCGCGAGCACTACGCCCTCACCCTGCGCCGCTGGGTCGCCAACCTGGAGGCGAACTGGCGCCAGGCCGTGCGGCACAGCTCGCCGGGCCGGGCCCGCGTCTGGCGGCTCTACATGGCCGCGTCCGCGGTCTCCTTCGAGCGGAACAGGATCGGCGTCAACCAGATCCTGGCCGTGAAGACCCCCGAGAGCGGGGAGTCCGGGCTTTTGCTGCGTGCCCGCGACTGGCACTGAGCGCGTACCGCGTACACCAAGGGCCCCGTGACCGACTCCGGTCGCGGGGCCCTCCCATCCCGTACTGCTTACTCCGTCTTGATCGCCGTCAGCATGTTCAGCCTCGCTGCACTGCGCGCCGGCCACAGCGCGGCCAGCACCCCGACCACTCCGGCGAGCAGCAGGAAGATCCCGATCCGGTCCCACGGCACGACCAGCGCGTACCCGGGGATCTCCGACTTGATCGTCTCGCCGATCGCCCAGGCCAGGAAGGAGCCGAGCCCGATGCCGATCACGGCGCCGAAGAGCGAGATCACCACCGCCTCCAGGCGGATCATGCGCTTGACCTTCCGGCGGTCCAGGCCGATCGCCCGCAGCATGCCGATCTCCTGCTGACGCTCGAAGACGGACATCGCGAGGGTGTTGATGACACCGAGTACCGCAATGATCAGGGCCATCGCCAGCAGCCCGTACATGATGTTCAGCATGGTGTTGATCATGCCGCCGAACATGTTCCGGATGTCCTGCCGGTCCATGACGCTCATCGCCGGGTTGTCACCCAGCGCGTCCACCAGCGCCTGCTCGTTCGCCTTGTCCGCGCCGCCGTCCATCTTCACCCAGACCTCGGGGATGTACGGCTTCGGCTCGTAGGGATCCACCAGCGACGTCGACACCAGGACCGGCGAGAGGAACTCGTTTTCCTTGTAGACCGCGCCGACCGTCAGAGTCTTCGTCTCCGCCCTGACGCCGGCGCTGTCGTTGCCGAACTTCACCGGCACCGTGTCGCCGGTATGCCAGCCGTTCGACTTGGCGGTCTTCTCGGCGACCGCGATGTGGCCCTGGCCGAGCGTGGCCATGGAGCCGGAGACCGTCTTCAGATCGAAGACCTTCTCCACGTCCCCGGGGGTGACCGCGGAGGCGGAGTGGAACTCGTCCTTGATCTCCACCGAGGTGGCCTGCTGCGGGGAGACCGCGCTGACGCCCTTCGCCTTCTCCAGCGCGGTGAGCGCCGACTTGTCGAGGGCGCCGCCGCCCGCCATGGTGACCATGTAGTCGGCGCGGATATTGTCCGTGGTCATCTTGTCGATGGCCTGGCCCAGCGTGACACCGATGACCGTGAGGCCGGTGACCAGCGTGAGGCCGATCGCCAGCGCCGAGGCGGTGGCTCCGGTACGGCGCGGATTGCGGACCGCGTTCTGCCCGGCCAGCTTGCCGGACACCCCGAACACCCGGTGCAGCAGCGGCCGCGCCAGCGCGATGACCGGACGGGACAGCAGCGGGATCAGCACGATGATGCCGATCAGCGTCAGGAACGCGCCGGCGCCGATCACCATCCGGCCCGCGTCCTTGCCGACCGCCGCACCGGCGAGGATCGCCGCCGCACCGGCCAGCGTGATGACACTGCCGATGGTGTTGCGCACGACCAGGGACTTGGTGGTCGCGGGCAGATGGGCGCTGCCCATCGCCGCCACCGGCGGGATCTTCGCGGCCCGGCGGGCGGGCAGCCACGCGGCGAGCACGGTGACCAGTACACCCACGGCGATCGCGGAGGCGATCGCGGTGGGCGAGACGACCAGCGGACCGGCGGGCACCTTCGCACCGAAGGAGCCCATCGCCGAACGCAGCCCGGTCGCCAGTCCGATACCGAGGACGAAGCCGATCACGGAGGCGAGCGCGCCGACCACCAGCGCCTCGAGCATCACCGAGCGCTTGACCTGCCGGCGCGAGGCGCCGACGGCGCGCATCAGCGCCAGCTCCCTGGTGCGCTGGGCGACCAGCATGGTGAAGGTGTTGGCGATCAGGAAGACGCCGACGAAGAGGGCGATGGCCGCGAAGGCGAGCAGCATCGTGTTGAGGTTGGACAGGCCTTGCTCGATCTGCCGGGCCTGGTCGGCGGCGAGCTGCTTTCCGGTCTGCGCCTCGGCGTCATTGGGCAGCAGTGGCTTGACCTCGCCCAGGATCTTCTGGTCCGAGGCGCCGGCCGCGGCGCTGATGGTGACGTCCTTGAAGTAGCCGGGCTGCAGATAGAGCTTCTGGGCGACCGGAGTGTCGAAGAGGACGAGGCTGCCGCCCGCGTTGACGGCGCCGTCCTCCGTGGTGAAGACACCGGAGAGGGTGTACTCCTTCACCGGTCCGTTGGTCGCCACCCGCACGGTGTCCCCGACCCGGTACTTGCCCTTGGCGGCGGAGTCCTTGTCGAGGGCGATCTGGCTGTCCTTCACCGGGCCCGAGCCGTCGGTGAAGGTGTACGCGGCGTCCTTGCCGTCCTTGCCGGGGGCGAAGTTCGCGCCGGTGTTGGACCAGCCGTTGCCGATCAGCTTGCCGTCCCGGTCGGCGACCCCGGCGAAGCCGGAGACCCGCCCGGTGGCCTCGGAGACCCCGTCCAGACCCCGGATCTTGTCCAGGGTCTTGGTGTCGATGTTGGCGTTCTTCTGGCCGCCGGTCTGGTCGGCGAAGGTGGTGACGGCGACCGCGACGTTGTCGTAGCTCTTGGCCGACTGCTTGCGGTAGGCGTTGCCGAGGGTATCGGTGAAGACGAGGGTGCCGGAGACGAAGGCCACGCCGAGCATCACGGCGAGCACGGTCATCAGCAGCCTGGCCTTGTGCGCGAGCACATTGCGCAGGGCGGTACGGAACATGTCTGTGTCAGTCCTGGGGTGAGAGCCGGAAGGCGGGGGAACAGCGGTCGTTCAGCTGGTCCGGCCCTTGGCGTCGAACGCCTTCATCCGGTCGAGGACCCCGTCGGCGGTGGGGTGCAGCATCTCGTCGACGATCCGGCCGTCCGCCAGGAAGATCACCCGGTCGGCGTAGGAGGCGGCCACCGGGTCGTGCGTGACCATGACGACGGTCTGACCGAGCTCACGTACGGAATTGCGCAGGAAACCCAGCACCTCCGCGCCCGAGCGCGAGTCCAGGTTCCCGGTCGGCTCGTCACCGAAGATGATCTCCGGCTGCGAGGCGAGGGCGCGGGCGACGGCGACGCGCTGCTGCTGGCCGCCGGAGAGCTGGGTGGGGCGGTGGCTGAGCCGGTCGCTGAGACCCACCATGTCGATGACCTGCTGCAGCCACTGCTTGTTCGGCTTACGGCCCGCGATGTCCATCGGGAGCGTGATGTTCTCCAGGGCGGTCAGCGTCGGCAGCAGGTTGAACGCCTGGAAGATGAAGCCGATCTTGTCCCGGCGCAGCTGGGTCAGCTGCTTGTCCTTGAGGGAGCCGAGCTCGGTCTCACCGATCCGTACGGACCCGGAGCTGAAGCTGTCCAGGCCGGCCACGCAGTGCATCAGCGTGGACTTGCCGGAGCCCGAGGGGCCCATGATCGCGGTGAACTCCGCCTGCTGGAAGTCCACGGTGACCCGGTCGAGCGCGACCACCTGGGTCTCGCCCTGTCCGTACACCTTGGACAGATCCGTGGCGCGGGCGGCCACTGCGGTGGCGCGGTGAGCGAGGGGGGTGGTGGTCACGAGTGGGCACTCCTGTCGTGGTGATCTGCCGGGACGAGACCATCCTGTCGGCCGTCCGGCGGCGAATCGTCCGTCCCGGTGACCGTTCCCGGGGCCCACTTCAGTCGGACCGCAGGGCCCGATCGTCCTCCTTTGGTATGACGGCGTCCCTGAGGTCCGGTAAGGGGCGGGGGCGGCGGAAGGGCCCGGGGAGGGGACCGGCGGAGGGGGCGGCGACTTTCCGTCATTCCCGTGCGCGGGAAGCGGCCGCCACGGGCCGGGCGCGGCGGGTACGAATGACCCCTTACCTGCACTGACGCACCCTCAGACGTCAATGAAATAAGACAACATCGGGCCATTGGCGGCGCGGGCGGGGGGATCTACCCGGATAGGCTCAGGTGCCAACGCGAACCCGCGCGCCACGCCCGGATGGTGGAATGCAGACACGGCGAGCTTAAACCTCGCTGCCCCTCGGGGGCGTACCGGTTCGAGTCCGGTTCCGGGCACCACACCGCCCACCGCGCCTGCCGGTGCCCGCCCCGCGGACGTCGTTCCGGTCACGATCGTGGAAAGATCCTCCCCGAGCACTAGGGTGCTTCTTTTGCGTCCGCATTACTCTTGACTTCAAGGCCGCGCAGGGTGGCCATGGAGGAGTGAAATGAGGAGCAGTAACCCGGTCTTCTCGCGACGGGGGTTCAGCCGCGACAACGGCTACGCGGGGTTCAACGCGCAGCAGCCGCAGGCCGGGGGCCCCGCCGTAGGAAACAACCCCTACGCCCAGGGCGCGGCCACCCCGTACGCGACCAACCCGTACGCACCCGCGGACACGCAGTTCGGCGCGGGCCCGCAGGCCCCCGCTCGTCCCAATGTGATGACCATCGACGACGTCGTGGCGCGCACCGCCATGACGCTCGGCACGGTCGTCCTCACCGCCGTACTCTCCTGGGTCCTGCTGCCCGTCGACGAGGCCAACATCGGCAAGTCGTACGGCATCGCGATCGGCGCGGCCCTCGTGGCCATGGTCCTGTCGCTCGTTCAGGCCTTCAAGCGCAAGCCGGTGCCGGCGCTGATCCTGGCGTACGCCGCCTTCGAGGGTGTCTTCCTCGGAGTGATCTCCAGCGCGGTCAGCACCTACATCGGCCCGGGCACAGTGGCGCAGGCGGTGCTCGGCACCATGTGTGTCTTCGCCGGTGTGCTCATCGCCTACAAGACCCGGCTCATCCGGGTCAACCGCCGCTTCTACGGCTTCGTGATGGCCGCGGCCATGGGCTTCATGCTGCTCATGGTGGTCAACCTGCTGTTCGCCGTCATCGGCGGCGGTGACGGCCTCGGCTTCCGCAGCGGCGGCCTCGGCATCCTCTTCGGTGTCATCGGCATCATCCTCGGTGCGTGCTTCCTGGCCCTCGACTTCAAGCAGGTCGAGGACGGGGTCGCGTACGGCGCTCCGCGCGAGGAGTCCTGGCTGGCGGCCTTCGGCCTCACCCTGACCCTGGTGTGGATCTACCTGGAGATGCTGCGACTGCTGTCGATCCTCAACGGCAACGACTGACCGTCCGGGTTCAGCCGTCCAAGCAGTGACGAAGGGCCCGCGGGGGTTACCCGCGGGCCCTTCGACGTCTCGGGACCTAGAGCAGTTTGCGCGCGGCGCGCCTCAGGTCGTACTCATGGATGATTGCTTTGGCATGTCCGTACGCGAGGTTGTGCTCGCTCCGGAGCCAGCTGACCTTCTCCTCGAAGCGGAAGAGGGAGGGCCCTTCATCGACGGTGCGGAGCCAGTCGGAGATCTCACGACCGGTGCAGTGGGGGATTCGGGAGAGCAGGTTGCGATGGGTCTCTTCGGAGAAGACTTGGGACATCGGCGCCTCCGGACGCTTCGCGCGTGTGGTCCTTCACGCCACCGTGCCTGAGCGTTCGCGTATTGGCAACAGTGCAGGGGTGGCGCATAGGGTCGCGGAGTGCTTGATACGACTGAGCTGACCGCCGCTGTCGACCGCTTCGCCGACCGTCTGCGGGCCGCCCCACAGAGCCGGATGAACCGGGGTGCGGCGGCCGAAGGGCTTGCGCTGGCCAGGGAGTTGGCGGTGCGGGCCCAGCGGATCGAGGCGCCCGGGGAGGCGCCGCGGATCATGCCGGAGGCGGGCCTGTTCGCAGTTGCGGATCAACTTAACGTTGCCGGACACGATTTGGCGGAAGCGTTGCGAACGGCTCCGTCCGGGTCCCTGAGGGAGGTGGACGAGGCCGTGGGTCTCGTTGAAGCGGCGGCGCGGAGGGCAGGGCTTTAAGCCCGCGGGCGGGTCTCGGGCGGGTCTACAGCGACGCGATGACGCGGTCCGCGAGGATGTAGACGCTCTCCTCGCCGCACGCGAATGTCAGTGCGTACGCGCCTGCAACGCCTGAGCCGCCCAGCAGCACCGGGGTGTCCCCGACGCGCAGCGCCTCGGCGAGCTGCTCGGCGGTCTCGCGGTGGCCGGGGGTCATACAGAGCGTCGTGCCGTCTGCGAAGACGTACACATCGAGTGTGCCGAGCGGTCCCGGCCGTACGTCGGCGAGGGCCGCACGCGCCTCGGCGAGCTCCTCGAGGCGGGCGACGGTGCGCTCATGGTCGGTGACCACAGGGGTCTGGACCGGGACGAAGTCCGGGTGCGAGGGGTGGCGGCGGCGGGCCGCGGCCAGCTCGGGGGAGTCCTCGGCGAACTCCGTCACCTCGGGCATGTCCGCCGGCTCCTCGAGCGCCTCGGCCGCCTCGAAGTCCATCGCCTCAAGGCCCTCGAAGTCGGACTGGCGCGGGACGTAGAAGGGCAGCTCGTCGCCCGGGGCGGTCAGGCCGCCCAGCAGGGAGGGAGCGTCCGCCGCGTCGCGGGACTCCTGCGCGGCCCAGAAGGCGCGCGCCTCGGCCAGTTCCCGCTCCCGCTCCTCGGCGAGCGCCTCGGCGACAGCGGCGCGTATCTCGGCAGCCGGTGCGGGGCGGGCCTGCGGTACGGAGGCGATGCGGCTGGTGCTGTGCGCGGTGACCAGCTCGGTGCGCAGGGCCGTGACCTGCTTACGGAGCCCGTGGGCGGCATGCAGGGCAGCGGCGCCCACGGCCGTGGCTGCGGCCGTGGTCAGCAGCAGGGCAAGAGACATGGCGCTCACTGACTTACTCCCGGTTTCACTCGATCCCCCCGACTTCCTACATCAGCTTGAGATGAGCGCGCACCCCCTGTCAGTGCATTACGTCACGAATTGGACAGAAATTTGTGCTCGGTGTTTAGCGTGAATGCAGTGTTGACCTGGGGAAAGGGGTCTCCCCCAGGAGATAGGTCACATCCTGGGGGAGATTCGGTCACGACTCGAGATCCGCGCGGGCCCAAAAAGCTCTAGCTGAGGCGCTCCAGGACCATGGCCATGCCCTGGCCACCGCCCACGCACATGGTCTCCAGGGCGAACTGCTTGTCGTGGAACTGGAGGCTGTTGATCAGCGTGCCGGCGATACGGGCACCCGTCATGCCGTAGGGGTGGCCGACGGCGATCGCGCCACCGTTGACGTTCAGCTTGTCGATGTCGACGCCGAGGTCCCGGTAGGACGGGATGACCTGGGCGGCGAAGGCCTCGTTGATCTCGACCAGGTCGATGTCGTCGATGGTCAGCCCGGCGCGGGACAGCGCCTGCTTGGACGCCTCGACGGGTCCGTACCCCATGATCTCCGGCGAGAGGCCGGAGACGCCCGTGGAGACAATCCGGGCGAGCGGGGTCAGGCCGAGCTCGCGGGCCTTGGTGTCGGACATGATCACGAGGGCGGCGGCGCCGTCGTTGAGCGGGCAGCAGTTGCCGGCGGTGACCAGGCCGTCGGGGCGGAAGACGGGCTTGAGGCCCTGGACCGCTTCGAGGGTGACGCCGGCCCGCGGACCGTCGTCCTTGGAGACTACGGTGCCGTCGGGGGTGGTGACCGGGGTGATCTCGCGCTCCCAGAAGCCGTTCTTGATGGCTTCCTCGGCGAGATTCTGCGACCGTACGCCGAACTCGTCCATGTCCTGGCGCGTCACGCCCTTGAGGCGGGCGAGGTTCTCGGCGGTCTGGCCCATCGCGATGTACGCGTCCGGGACGAGGCCGTCCTCGCGGGGGTCGTGCCAGTCGGGGACATTGCCCTCGGCGAGCGCGACGGTACGCGCCTCCGCGTCGGCGAAAAGGGGGTTGTGGGTGTCGGGCTGGCCGTCGGAGGAGCCCTTGGTGAAGCGGGAGACGGTCTCGACGCCCGCGGATATGAAGACGTCGCCCTCGCCGGCCTTGATGGCGTGCAGCGCCATGCGGGAGGTCTGGAGGGAGGAGGAGCAGTAACGGGTGATGGTGCAGCCCGGGAGGTGGTCCATCCCCATCTGCACGGCGACGATGCGGCCGAGGTTGTGCCCCTGCTCGCCGCCGGGCAGCCCGCAGCCGAGCATCAGGTCGTCTATGCCCTTGGGGTCGAGCTCGGGGATCTTGGCGAGCGCGGCCTGGATGATCGTGGCGGTCAGATCGTCGGCGCGCAGCTCCTTGAGGGAGCCCTTGAAGGCCCGGCCGATGGGGGAGCGGGCAGCAGAGACGATCACGGCTTCGGGCATCACAGCTCCATGAGGGGCGAGGCGGTGGGGCAGGGACTGTCTGGGAAGTTACCCGTCCGTATGGCTGGGGTCACGGGCCGGGTCGTGTGATGCGGACCTCTTTTCTAAGCGATCGCTCAGCGCTTCCAGTATGCGCCTGCGCCGCGCGGCGCAGGCGGCGGTTGCGCCTCGCGGCGCCCGCTGCCCGCCCTACGCCCGCGGTACCTGCGACGGCGACGGTGCCGGTTCCGTCGTCGGGGACGGCTCCGGGAGACGACGGCGGCGGCGGTGCTTCAAAAGTGCCCACGGGGCCCTCGCGCCCGTGACCTCCGTGCCCGCCTCTGCCGCCGCCGTGGCCGCCGCCCGCGCCACCGGGAGCATGTCCTCGTCGCGGTCCGCGTCCAGGTGGTCGGTCTCCGGCCACAGGCTCAGCACCGCGCACAGCGTCGGCAGCATCGCCATCGCCGCCGTCGCGTAGCCCTCCGCCGAGGGGTGGTAGTTGTCCGCGCCGAACATCTCCCGCGGGTTCGCGGCGAACTCCGGGCCCAGCAGGTCGCCCAGCGACACCGTACGGCCGCCCTGCTCCACCACCACGATCGTCTGCGCTGCCGCCAACTGGCGCGAGACCCGGCGGGCCAGCCAGCGCAGCGGTTGGTACACCGGCTCGATGGTGCCCAGATCAGGGCAGGTGCCCACCACCACCTCCGCGCCCGCCGTACGCAGCCTGCGTACCGCGGAGGAGAGTAGCCGGACGGAGTGCGTGGGCGGCATCCGGTGTGTGACGTCATTCGCGCCAATCATGATCACGCAGACGTCCGGGGTCCGGGACCGGTCCGCGAGCAGCACCGTGACCTGGCGCTCCAGATCGTCCGACTGCGCGCCGGGCAGCGCCACATTGCGCACCTCCACCGGCCGCTCGGCCACGGCCGCGAGGCCGGACGCGAGCAGCGCCCCCGGCGTCTGGCCCGCCCTGCGTACACCCTGCCCCGCCGCCGTGGAGTCCCCCAGTACGCAGAGGAGGAGCGGATCGCTGTGCCCGAAGGCCAGTCCGTACAGGCCCTCACCGCGCGGCGGGAGCGGGGCCGTGCCGCCGCCCACCGAGCGTTTCGCCAGCTGGACCTCCGCCAGCACCAGGCCCACGGCCGCCGCTCCGAGCAGCCCGATGCCGCCGCCGCCGTAGGCAGCGCCGGCGGCGATGCGTCGTGCCACCCTCGCTCTCGACACAGTCCGAGCCACCTCCTCGTAGCCGCGGCGTAGCTCTGCGTCGCAGCTCTACGTCGTCATCAGCTAACTGCCCCGTGGCGGCCGTCGCCCAATCACGCGCTGCTCCGCTTACGCTGGCCGCATCACTACGGAGATCCCGGAGAACATTGTGCGCATCCACGACTCGATGATCAGTCTCGTCGGCAACACCCCGCTGCTGAAGCTGAACAACGTCACCGCAGGCATCCAGGCGACCGTGCTGGCCAAGGTCGAGTACTTCAACCCCGGCGGGTCGGTCAAGGACCGGATCGCCCTGCGCATGATCGAAGCGGCCGAGGAGAGCGGAGCGCTGCAGCCCGGCGGCACGATCGTCGAGCCGACCAGCGGGAACACCGGCGTCGGTCTTGCCATCGTGGCCCAGCAGAAGGGCTACAAGTGCATCTTCGTCTGCCCGGACAAGGTGTCCACGGACAAGATCAATGTGCTGCGTGCGTACGGCGCCGAGGTCGTCGTCTGCCCCACAGCTGTCGACCCCGAGCACCCCGACTCGTACTACAACGTCTCCGACCGGCTGGTGCAGGAGACGCCGGGCGCCTGGAAGCCCGACCAGTACTCCAACCCGAACAACCCGCGTTCGCACTACGAGACCACGGGCCCCGAGCTGTGGGAGCAGACGGACGGGCGGATCACCCACTTCGTCGCGGGCGTCGGCACCGGCGGCACGATCTCCGGCACCGGCCGCTACCTCAAGGACGTCAGCGACGGCAAGGTCAAGGTCGTCGGAGCCGACCCGGAGGGCTCCGTGTACTCCGGCGGTTCCGGCCGCCCCTACCTCGTCGAGGGTGTCGGTGAAGACTTCTGGCCGTCCGCGTACGACCGGACCGTGACCGACGAGATCGTCGCCGTGTCTGACAAGGACTCCTTCCAGATGACGCGCCGGCTCGCCAAGGAGGAGGGCCTGCTCGTCGGCGGCTCCTGCGGCATGGCGGTGGTCGCGGCGCTGCGTGTGGCCGAGGGGCTCGGCCCGGGCGACGTGGTGGTCGTGCTGCTGCCGGACAGCGGCCGCGGCTATCTCTCCAAGATCTTCAACGACGAGTGGATGGCGGACTACGGCTTCCTGGAGGACTCGGGCCCGTCCGCGAGCGTCGCGGATGTGCTGCGGCACAAGGAGGGTGGCAAGATCCCGAGCCTGGTGCACATGCACCCGGAAGAGACGGTCGGAGAGGCGATCGAGGTGCTGCGGGAGTACGGCGTCTCCCAGATGCCGATCGTGAAGCCGGGCGCCGGCCACCCGGACGTGATGGCCGCCGAGGTCATCGGCTCGGTCGTCGAACGGGAACTGCTGGACGCACTGTTCGCGCAGCGCGCCTCGCTGGGTGACCCGCTGGAGAAGCACATGAGCTCGCCGCTCCCGCAGGTGGGCTCGGGCGAGCCGGTCGGCGACCTGATGTCGGTGCTCGGCGTGGCGGACGCGGCGATCGTGCTGGTGGAGGGCAGGCCGACGGGTGTGGTGAGCCGTCAGGACCTGCTGGCGTTCCTCGCGGGCGGCGGCAAGTAGCCGCCCGCGACAGCCCCTGGCCCCCTCTGTGCCTTCCTGGGGTTACCCCCCGGCCACCCGCGGGGGCTCTCGTCGCGAAAACGGTACGAGCGCGACACGTATGCGCAGCACCCGCTTAACACGCGTCCGGCACATTGGTGGATGTCGGCAGGGGGCCCGGGCAGGGATCCCAGTCGACACCCAATGTGGCGTCTAGGACCTCCGGAGCGGCTCCCGGACCTCCCAAGACGCCCTGGACGCGGAGACCGGCCCTGACCCGGGACCGTGTCCCACGCGGGGACCGCCGTCGTCCCGCCCTCCGGTTCGCCGGGGGTGCGGCGGTCCCCGCGTACAGCTTTTTGCGCCTGAGCCGGCGCCGCTCTCGCGGACGTGTTGCTCGCCGTCCGGATTCCTTGATCAATGGTTGCGGTGATCGTCGTTCCACCCGGCAGGCGTGCGAGGGGCCGCCCGGACAAGGCCTAGTCCTCCCAGTCGGACTTCTCGCGCCGCCCCCGCAGCCACGGCCGGCCGCGGGCCGCGTGGACGGCGTTGACCCCGACGATGCCGATCCAGGCGACGATCAGGCCATCCAGACCGGCGTTCGCCACGGCGATCGCCGACAGCGGAACGGCCAGGATCATCGAGACGATGCCGAAGCCGAAGCGCTCCCCGAAGCTGCTCTCCCCGGACTGCGGCGGGCGGGCGCCTCGGGCGACGACCATCTGCTGTTCGGCGAGCCGGCGCCGGACACGGCGGTCCACCGTGCCGTCGAGGCGCTGCTCGACCTTCTCCAGAAATGATTCGACGAGCGCGGACTCGTACTCCTCCCCCAGCTCACGGCGGGCGTGCAGGGTGGCGTCGAGCTCCTTTTCGAGCTCAGGGTCGCGGGCTTCCATAACGGTTCACGCTACGGGCGGGCGGCCACCGCGTCAGTGGGGCTGTCGGCGGTCTCGCTGGTGACGGCGAAGGCGTCGGAGTCCTCGGCCAGGCCGTACGGGAGGATCTGCAGCCCCTTGGGGAGAGCTATGGCGAGGGCGTTTTGCATCTCGCCCTCCTCGGTGCCCTTCGCCTTCGGGTCGAGGTAGTGCAGCAGCGCGCCCTGGTACTCGGGGAGCAGATCGATGTCGCCGCCGCGGAGGGCGGGGATGAGGATCTCGCGGGTGCCGGGGTTGGGGCGGACCTTCGTCTTCACACCGGCGGCGTGCGGTGCGGGAACAGGCCGGACTGCTGGATGACGTATCCGATGGAGCGGCGCAGCTGAGCCGCGTCCTGCTTCAGAACATCCTTGCCGCCGACGTGGATCGTGCCCGAGGTCGGCTCGACCATCCGGTTGATCATGCGGAGCGTTGTGGTCTTACCGCATCCGGAGGAGCCGACGAGGACGGTGATACCGCCGTCGGCCATCTCCAGGGTGAGGTCGTGTACCGCCGCGGTGCCGTTGGGGATAGCGCTTGTTCACTGCTTCGAATTTGATCATCAGTCGTCCCTTGCCCGGCCCGCATATGGTCATGCAGAGTTCTCGGCGTCTGAATAAGTTGTCAATGCCTCGGGGTGAATCACTGATTACAGATGCTCGGAAGGCAAGACAAAACCGCCCGAATAGGAAGGGTCTGCGCGTGATGTCATCCCGCATGGTGGACTCGCCCACCGGCATCGTGGTCCTCGACGGACAGAGCCTCCCGGTCGCGGACATCGTCCGGCTGGCCGACGGCGCGGCCCGCCCCGTACCCGGTTCAGAAGCGATCAAGCGCGTGGAGGTCGCCTGGGACGTCGCCCGGGAGCTCGCCGCGTCCGGCCGCGTCTACGGGCGCTCCACCGGCGTCGGCGCCAACCGGAACGAGGACGTGCCCACCGAGGCCGCCGCCGACCACGGGCTGCGGCTGCTGCGCTCGCACGCCGGTGCGATCGGCAGGCCGCTGCCCGCCCGCGAGGTCCGCGCCATGCTCGCCGTACGGGCGAACCAACTGCTCGCGGGCGGCGCCGGACTGCGTCCGGGCGTCGTCACCGCGCTCTGCGAGGCGCTGGAGAGCGGCGCGTACCCGGTCGTCAACGAGTTCGGCTCGGTCGGCACCGGTGACATCGCGGCCCTCGCCCAGGTGGGGCTCGCGCTCGCCGGCGAACAGCCCTGGAATGTCGGTGCGGGCGGTCCGCGCCCCGAGGCGCAGGCCCTCGACAACAATGACGCCCTCGCCCTGATCAGCTCCAACGCCCTCACCCTCGGCCAGGCCGCGCTCGCCCTCGACGAGCTGCGCGCGCTTGTCTCGGCCACCGAGCTGGTCGCCGGTCTCTCACTGCTCGCGGTCGACGGCTCCTACGAGGCGTACGCCGAACCCGTGCACGCGGCCCGCCCGCACCCCGGCACGTACGCCGTCGCCGCGAGGATGCGCCGGCTGCTCGGAGCGCCCGAGCGGCCGACCTCGCCGCTTGGCCGGATCCAGGACCCGTACGGATTCCGCTGTCTGCCGCAGATCCACGGGCCCGTGCAGGACGCGGCGGACGCCCTGGAGCGGACTCTCGCGGTCGAGATCAACGCGGCCGCCGAGAACCCGCTGATCAGGGCCACAGACATGGCCGCCTATCACCACGGCGGCTTCTACATGGCGCAACTCGCCCTGGATCTAGACCACTTCAGGCTCGCCCTTACCCAGACCGCGCGGCTGTCCACCTCCCGGCTCTCCGCCCTGAACGAGCCTGCCTTCACCCGGCTGCGGCCCTTCCTCGCGGACGCGGAGGTCGCGAGCTCCGGCGTGATGATCCTCGAGTACGCGGCGGGCGCGGCCCTCGGCGATCTGCGGGCCTTCTCCGCGCCTGCGTCGCTCGGCCACGCGGTACTGTCCCGTGGCGTCGAGGAGCAAGCCAGCTTCGCCTCGCTGGCCGCGCGCCAGACGCTGCGGGCGGGGGGTGCGTACCGGCTCGTCGTCGGCTGTGAACTCGTTGCGGCGGTAAGGGCGTTGCGCCAGCGCGGGCTGCGGCCCGACCCGGAACTCCCGGTGGGCCGCGCCTTCGAGCTGGCGGAGTCGGTCCTCGACGATGACGTCGCCGACCGGCCGCTCACCGACGATGTGACGCGGGCGGCCGGGCTGCTCGACCGGTTCACGGATCTGATGAGGGACACGACGAGGGGGATGGCATGAGCGACAGCCCTGCCGCACGACTGCAGCAGCTTTTCGAGGGCCACCGGCTCACCCCGACGCAGCGGCGGATCGCGCACAGCATGGTGCGGCGGGCGGCCGATGTGCCGTTCCTGTCCAGCGTGGAGCTCGCCGAACTGGCCGGTGTCAGCCAGCCGTCCGTCACCCGCTTCGCCGTCGCGCTCGGCTTCGACGGCTACCCGGCTCTGCGCCGGCATCTGCGGGAGGTCGCGCCCGCGGAGAGCGAGGCGGGCCCGGACGCGTACAACGAGTACCAGCAGGCGGTGCACGCCGAGATCGAGAACCTGCGCCACCTGGCCGAGCTGCTCGCCGACCCGTCCCCGGTCGAACGCGCGGGCCGGCTCCTCGCCGCGTCCCGCCCACTGCCGGTGCTCGGCCTGCGCGCCGCGTCCTCGCAGGCCAGGGGCTTCGCGTACTTCGCGGCCAAGGTCCACCCGGACGTACGCCTGCTCGACGAGGGCGGCACGATGCTCGCCGACCGCATCGACGCGGCCCGCCGCGCGGGCGCGAGCGCGCTGCTGTGCTTCGCGCTGCCGCGGCACCCCAAGGAGGTCGTGGAGGCACTGGCGTACGCGCGCTCCGCGGGCCTGACGGTGGTGACGGTCGCGGACTCGGCCTTCGCCCCGGTGGCCGGCCACAGCGACCTGCTGATCCCGGCGGCGGTGGGCACGGGCCTGGCCTTCGACACGGCGTGCGCGCCGATGCTGCTGGGCCGGGTGCTGCTGGAGGCGATGTGCGACGACCTGCCGGACGCGCAGGCGCGCCTGGAGGAATTCGACGCGAGGGCGGCGGCGCGGGGCCTGTTCGTGGAGTAGCCGCCCGTACGGGTGAGCGATGGCGGAACCCGTCTTCACGCCGCTGCCCGTGGCCGCCCGGGCAGTTGCACGGCCCGGCGCCGCGCCGGCGGAGCTCGGCGCCGACGACCGGCGGACTCACGCCTCGCCGCGCACCTTCATCACCACCTTGTTGATCGCCCACAGCACGATCCCGATCGCGAGCAGCACCCCCGCCCGGATGTAGACGTTCGCATCCCGGTCCGAGAGCGGGCTGGCCAGGAGCAGCGCGGTGATCGCGCCGAGCACCGGCAGCGGCGTCCAGGTGCGGAAGTGCGCGTGCTCCACGCGGTCCTTGCGCAGGACCAGTACGGCGACGTTGACCACCGCGAAGACACACAGCAGCAGGAACGCCGTGGTGTCGCCGAGCCCCTCGATCTCGCCGGTGGAAACCAGCCCGATGGCGAGCAGCGTGACGAAGATGATCCCGTTGACGGGGGTGCGGCGGTGGCGCAGGACCCGGCCCATGCCGCGCGGCAGCACCTTCTCGTTGGCAAGGCCGTAGCAGAGCCGCGAGGCCATCATGATGTTGATCAGCGCGGAGTTGGTGACGGCGAAGAGCGCGATCAGGGCGAAGAGTTTGGGCGGGAAGTCGACCCCGCCGACCTTGACGACTTCCAGCAGCGGGCCGCTGGACTTCTCCAGCACGGTGTACTCGACCAGCAGCGAGGACACCAGCGCGACCAGCACATAGATCGTGCCGGTGACGGCGACGCCGATGAAGATCGCCTTGGGGAAGGAGCGGACCGGGTCCTTGGTTTCCTCGGCCATGTTGACCGAGTCCTCGAAGCCCACGAAGGCGAAGAAAGCGAGCGCGGTGGCCCCCATCACGCTGGTGATCAGTGCGAATCCAGCACCTTCGGCCTCGAACTCGCCCAGCCTCGACGGTTCGCCCTCGCCCGTCAGCACGGCCCAGAACCCGATGGTGAGGATCACCAGCAGACCGGACAGCTCGACCAGCGTCAGCACCACGTTGGTCTTCACCGACTCGGACACGCCGCGCAGCGCCAGGCCCGCGAGGGCCAGGATGAAGACGATCGCGAGCAGCGTCGGCGGGATGGCGTCGGTGAACTCCTGGAAGTAGTCGCCGCTGAAGGCACGCGCGGCGGCGCTCGCGGACGAGAGCCCCGAGCACATCACCATGAAGGCGACGATGAAGGTCAGGAAGTGGACCTTGAATGCCTTCTGCGTGTAGAGCGCGGCGCCCGCGGCCTTCGGGTACTTGCCCACCAGTTCGACGTACGACGCCGCGGTGAGGAGGGCGACGACGAAGCCGATGGCGAACGGCAGCCACAGCGCCCCGCCGACCTTCCCCGCGACCTTGCCTGTCGTGGCGTAGATGCCGGTGCCCAGGATGTCGCCGATCACGAACAGGATCAGCAGCTTCGAGCTGATGGCCCGCTTGAGCGGCGGCTGGTTGAGCGGCGTCGTGGCCGGTGTGCCGGTCGTGGACATGGGGCCCTCCGGTCGGTGGGATGACAGAAGACATCTGCCCCACGCGCGGTACGGAATACCTCAGATGCCGCCTGTCAGCGCATCCGGGTGAGTGCCGCCGGACTCGTTGACGATCTCCGCCACGCTCTGCGGAGCCCGTACGGTCGCGAACCGCACTGACCCGTCCGCACCGGCGCCGAAACCGTAGACCCCGGGGCGCGGCAGGCTGTTGTAGCCGTAGTGGTTCGAGAAGTAGTACGCGCCGGTGTCCAGCGCCGCGATCACATCGCCCTGCTCCAGCAGCGGCAGCGGCCGCGCCTCGGCGAGCAGGTCGCCCGCGAAGCAGGCCGGTCCCGCGATGTCCTGCGGGACGTCCGCACCGGCCTTCGGAAGGCCCTTGGAGTCGTACGCGGCGATGCGCAGCGGCCAGGAGATGGGGTCGTAGACGGTACGGGTGGCGACCTGGACGCCGGCGTGGGTGACCGCAACCGCGCGGGAGCCAGCCGTCTTCGTGTACTCCACGCGGGCGAGGACCGTGCCGTGCGTGGCGAGCAGCGACCGGCCGAACTCGGTGACCAGCCCGTAGCGCCCGTCGAGCAGCCCGGGGACCTGCTCCTTGAGCAGCCCGGCGTACTCGGCGAAGGTCGGGGTCTCCTCGTCGGAGGTGAAGTTGACCGGGAGGCCGCCGCCGATGTCGATGGTGTCGACCTGCTGCCGCCCGGCCGCGGCGTTGATCTCCTCGGCGAGCTCGTACACCGCCCGGATTCCCTGTGCCATGAGGGTCAGCGGCATGCCCTGCGAGCCGGAGTGGGTGTGCAGCCGGGTCAGCCAGGGGCGGTCGAGATAGGCGCGTACGACCCAGTCGCGAGCCCCTGCGTCGCGCAGCGCGACCCCGAATTTCGACGTGGGGGTGGCGGTGGACAGCGCCCGGATGGCACCACGGCCGACCTGCGGATTGACGCGCAGGCCGAGCGGGGAGCGGCTGCGGGCGGACGAGACGAAGGCGTCGATGCGCGCGAGCTCCTGCGGATTGTCGGCGTTGACGGCGATCCCGAGAGCGAGCGCTTCGCGCAGCTCGGAGGGGGTTTTGGCGGGGGAGTCGAGGACCGTGTGGTCGACGTCTACGCCGGCGGCCCGGGCCAGCGCCAGCTCGCCCGGGCTCGCGACCTCCGCGCCGATGCCCTCGGCGCGCAGCAGCGCGAGCACGGGAACGAGGGGTGAGGCCTTCACGGCGAAGGCGTGCAGCACGGGCGCGTCGGTGACGGCTGCGAATGCCGCCCGCAACGCTGCGGCGGAGGCGCGGATGCCGGCCACATCGAGGAGGGCGGCGATCGGCTGCTCCTCGCTGAGAAAGTCCTGCTCCACTGCCGCTCGTACGGCCTGATCACGTCGGTCTGAAGCCATGTGTGCCAGCCAATCATCCAGGAGGCTGCGACGCAGCTGTTGACTAAGACTATTCAGATAGCCAGGATGTGAATAGATGATCCAACACTCATGGTCGCAGTCGCGAGGAGGCATTGCCATGTCAGGACCCCGCCCCGTACGGGCACCGCGCGGTACGGAACTGAGCGCCCTGGGATGGCAGCAGGAGGCCGCCCTCCGCATGCTCCAGAACAACCTCGACCCGGAGGTCGCCGAGCACCCCGACAAGCTCGTCGTCTACGGCGGCACCGGCAAGGCCGCCCGCGACTGGCGCTCCTTCGACGCGATGGTGCGCACGCTGCGGACGCTGAAGCAGGACGAGACGATGCTCGTCCAGTCCGGCCGCCCGGTCGGCGTAATGCAGACGCACGAGTGGGCGCCGCGCGTGCTCATCGCCAACTCCAACCTGGTCGGCGACTGGGCGAACTGGGAGGAGTTCCGGCGGCTCGAGGCCCTCGGCCTCACCATGTACGGCCAGATGACGGCCGGATCGTGGATCTACATCGGCACGCAGGGCATTCTGCAGGGCACGTACGAGACGTTCGCCGCGGTCGCCGCGAAGAAGTTCGGCGGCACGCTGGCCGGGACGATTACTCTGACCGCCGGTCTGGGCGGGATGGGTGGCGCGCAGCCGCTCGCCGTGACCATGAACGACGGCGTCGCGATCTGTATCGACGTCGACCCGCGCGCGATCGAGCGCCGTATCGAGCACCGCTACCTGGATGTGCGCGCGAACTCGCTGGAGCACGCGCTCCAGCTGGCCGTCGAGGCACGGGACGCGCGCCGCCCGCTCTCCATCGGCCTGCTCGGCAACGCGGCGGAGCTGCTGCCGAGGATGCTCGCCGAAGGCGCGCCGGTCGACATCGTGACCGACCAGACGAGCGCCCACGACCCGCTGGCGTATCTGCCGGCCGGTGTCGACTTCGACGACCTGCAGTCGTACGCGGCACAGAAGCCGGCGGACTTCACCCGGCGCGCGCGTGAGTCCATGGCCAGGCATGTGGAAGCCATGGTCGGCTTCATGGACGCGGGCGCCGAGGTCTTCGACTACGGCAACTCGATCCGCGGCGAGGCCCAACTGGCCGGTTACGACCGGGCATTCGCCTTCCCCGGCTTCGTCCCGGCGTACATCCGGCCGCTGTTCTGCGAGGGCAAGGGCCCGTTCCGCTGGGCTGCCCTGTCGGGAGAGGAGTCGGACATCCACAAGACCGACAAGGCGATGCTCGAGCTGTTCCCCGGACACGAATCCCTGCACCGCTGGATCAAGATGGCCGGCGAGCGCGTCCACTTCCAGGGCCTGCCGGCCCGTATCTGCTGGCTCGGCTACGGCGAGCGGGACCGCGCGGGCGAGCGCTTCAATGACATGGTGGCCTCCGGCGAGCTGGCCGCCCCGCTGGCGATCGGCCGCGACCACCTGGACTGCGGCTCGGTCGCCTCCCCGTACCGCGAGACGGAGGCCATGCTCGACGGCTCGGACGCGATCGCCGACTGGCCGCTGCTGAACGCGATGGTCAACGTCGCGTCCGGCGCGAGCTGGGTCTCCATCCACCACGGCGGCGGCGTCGGCATGGGCCGCTCTATCCACGCGGGCCAGGTCTCGGTGGCGGACGGGACGAAGCTGGCGGGCGAGAAGATCCGCCGGGTGCTGACGAACGACCCGGGGATGGGTGTCATCCGGCATGTGGATGCGGGCTACGACATCGCGGAGTCGGTCGCGGACGAGCGGGGCGTGCGCGTCCCGATGCGCGAGGGCGGGAAGGCGTGACCGAGGAGACTTTCCCCCACCCCGCCCTTTCCCGCAGCGGGGGCTCCGCCCCGGATCCCGGTCCTCGAGCGGCGGCCGGGCTGGGTGGTGAGGCGGCGTCGGGCTCCGTCCCGGACCCCGGTCTTCGAACGCCGGGCGGGCGGGGAAGTGCGCCGGGCGGGCTGGGTGGTGAGGCGGCGTCGGGACCTGTCCCGGGAGCCGGTGCATCCGGCTCGCAGCCGGCACGCGGCGAAGCCGCCGTGCCCAGGGGGGGTGGGGGCTTGCCCCACCACGCGGTGGAGCCGCATGTCGATGCGGCGGGAAGGGGCAGGGCCGGGGAAAGCTCCCCCTCCTTCCACGAAATGTGGCGGGACCTCAAGCCCATCGGCCGCAACCCCGACACCCGCGGCTACCGCCGCTACGCGTGGACGGCCGCCGACGCCGACTGCCGCGCCTGGTTCCGCGCCCAGGCGGAGTCCCGCGGTCTCGCCTACGAGATCGACCGCAACGGCAACCAGTGGGCCTGGCTCGGCGCTGCGACATACAAAGACGTCGCCGCCGGGGACGCCGTCGTCACCGGCTCGCACCTCGACTCCGTCCCCGACGGCGGCGCTTTCGACGGCCCCCTCGGCGTCGTCTCCTCATTCGCCGCGCTCGATGAACTCCGCCGCAGGGGAGCGGAGTTCACCCGGCCCGTCGCCATCACCAACTTCGGTGACGAGGAGGGCGCCCGGTTCGGCCTCGCCTGCGTCGGCTCGCGCCTGGCGGCCGGACAGCTGACCGTCGAGGCGGCCCACCGACTGCGCGACGCCGACGGGATCACCCTCCCGCAAGCCATGGAGGCGGCCGGGTACGACCCGGCCGCCATCGGCCCGGCCCCCGAACGGCTCGCCCGCATCGGCGCGTTCGTCGAGCTCCACGTCGAGCAGGGCCGCGCCCTCGACCTGTCCGGCGACCGGGTCGGCATCGCGTCCGCCATCTGGCCGCACGGCCGCTGGCGGTTCGACTTCCACGGCGAGGCCAACCACGCCGGCACGACGCGGCTCGTCGACCGCCGCGACCCGATGCTGACGTACGCGCAGACGGTCCTCGCCGCGCGCCGCGAGGCGGAACTCGCGGGCGCGGTCGCCACGTTCGGCAAGATCTCCGTCGAGCCGAACGCCGTCAACGCGATTCCCTCACTGGTGCGCGGCTGGCTGGACTCCCGCGCCCCCGACCAGGCCACGCTCGACACGGTGACGGCCGGGATCGAGAGAGCCGCGCGCGAGTACGCCGACCGGCACGGGGTGGACCTCGCGGTCGTACGGGAGTCGTTCACGCCGGTCGTCGAGTTCGGCCATGCCCTGCGGGACGAGATCGGCACCCTGCTCGGCGGGCGGGCCCCGCTGCTCGGCACGGGTGCGGGACACGACGCGGGAATCCTGTCCGGGGCCGTCCCGACCGCCATGCTGTTCGTACGGAACCCGACAGGCGTTTCGCACTCCCCGGCCGAGTACGCGGCCGAGGACGACTGTGTCGCCGGGGTCCTCGCACTCGCCGACGTACTGGAGGGTCTCGCGTGCAGATGACCTACTGGCTGGAACACGCCTGGCTCGACCCGATCGTCGAGCCGGGCGTGGCGGTGACAGTGTCCATCAGCGGCTCCGCCGCGGGGGTGGACGGCAGGATCACCGCCGTGCGGACAGGGGCCGACGCCCCGCCGCCCGGGGCCGTGGTGCTGCGCGGCCTCACGATCCCCGGCCTCGCGAACGCCCACTCGCACGCCTTCCACCGGGCCCTGCGCGGGCTCGTGCAGGTGGGCTCGGGGACCTTCTGGACGTGGCGCGAGTTCATGTACCAGGTCGCGTCGCGGCTGACGCCGGAGTCGTACCACGCGCTGGCGCGGGCGGTGTACGCGGAGATGGCGCTGGCCGGGGTCACGGCGGTCGGCGAGTTCCACTATGTGCACCACGCGCCGGGGGGTACGCCGTACGCCGACCCGAACGCCATGGGTGAGGCGCTGATCGCCGCCGCGGCGGACGCGGGGATCCGGATCACCCTGCTCGACACGGCGTATCTGTCGTCCGCCATCGGGAACAAACACACCGGGGAGCCGCCGACCGCGCAGCAGCTCCGCTTCTCCGACGGCACGGCGGAAACGTGGGCGGAGCGGGTCTCGCTGCTGAAGGGCAGTGCGATGGTCCGGATCGGCGCGGCGATCCACTCCGTACGGGCGGTTCCGGCCGAGCAGCTGCCGACGGTGGCCTCGTGGGCGTCGTCCCGCAACGCCCCCCTCCATGTCCATCTCTCCGAGCAGACGGCGGAGAACGACGCCTGCCTCGCGGCGTACGGCCGCACGCCGGCGCGGCTGCTGGCGGACTACGGCGTGCTCGGCCGGCGTACGACGGGTGTCCACAACACGCATCTGACGGACGAGGACATCGACCTGGTCGGCGCGAGTGGGACCGGGACGTGCATGTGCCCGACGACGGAACGCGACCTGGCCGACGGGATCGGCCCGGCGGTCGCCCTCCAGCGCACAGGCTCCCCGCTCTCGCTGGGCAGCGACAGCCACGCGGTGATCGACCTGCTGGAGGAGGCCCGGGCGATGGAGATGCACGAACGCCTGCGCACCCGCACCCGCGGTCACTGGACCGCGGCGGCGCTGCTGCGGGCCGCGTCGGAGGACGGTCACGCGGCGCTGGGCTGGGACGGTGCGGGCCGTCTGGAGGCAGGTGCTCTTGCCGACTTCACGACCGTCGCCCTGGACTCGGTCCGGACGGTGGGGCCGGTGCCGAGGCTGGCGGTGGAGGCGGCGGTGTTCGCGGGGACGTCCGCCGACATCCGCCACACGATCGTGGCGGGCCGCCATGTGGTCCGCGACGGAGTCCACGCCCTGGTCGAGGACGTGCCGGGGGCGATGTCGGAAGCGATCGCCGCGCTGCGCGCGTGACGGCGCGTCTCCCTCACGGAGAGGAACCCATGAGCACCACCACCCTCATCACCAACATCGGCAGTCTCGTCACCAACGACCCGGCTCTCGGCGGTGGCACCCCCCTCGGCATCGTCCAGGACGCGGCCGTCGTCCTGGACGGCGAGCGCATCGCCTGGGCCGGGCGCGCCGCCGACGCGCCCGACGCCGAAGAGGCGTACGACGCGGGCGGCCGCGCCGTGATCCCCGGTTTCGTGGACTCCCATTCGCATCTGGTCTTCGCGGGCGACAGGACCGCCGAGTTCAACGCCCGGATGTCCGGCCGCGCCTACTCGGCCGGCGGCATCCGCATCACCGTCGCCGCGACTCGCGCCGCCACCGACGACGAACTGAGCGCCAACGTCGCGAAGTACATGGCCGAGGCTCTCCGCCAGGGCACCACCACCTTCGAGACCAAGTCCGGCTACGGACTGACCGTCGAGGACGAGGCCCGCGCCCTGCGGATCGCCGCGCTGCACACCGACGAGGTCACCTACCTCGGCGCGCACATCGTCTCGCCCGACTACGCCGACGACCCCGCCGCCTACGTCGCCCTCGTCACCGGCGAGATGCTCGACGCCTGCGCTCCGTACGCCCGTTGGATCGACGTCTTCTGCGAGAAGGGCGCCTTCGACGGCGACCAGGCCCGCGCGATCCTCGCCGCCGGCAAGGCGGAGGGCCTGCACCCTCGTGTGCACGCCAACCAGCTGAGCTACGGCCCCGGCGTGCAGCTCGCCGTCGAGCTCGACGCCGCGTCCGCCGATCACTGCACGCACCTCACGGACGCGGACGTCGACGCCCTCGCGAGTGGGAACACGGTCGCCACGCTGCTGCCCGGCGCGGAGTTCTCCACCCGCGCCGCGTGGCCGGACGCCCGCCGCCTGCTCGACGCGGGCGTGACCGTCGCGCTGTCCACGGACTGCAACCCGGGCTCGTCGTTCACGTCCTCCGTCCCGTTCTGCATCGCCCTCGCCGTACGGGACATGAAGATGACCCCGGACGAGGCGATCTGGTCCGCGACGGCCGGCGGGGCGCGGGCGCTGCGCCGTGACGACATCGGCCGCATCACCCCCGGCGCCCGCGCCGACCTCGTGCTGCTCGACGCCCCGAGCCACGTCCACCTCGCCTACCGGCCGGGCGTTCCGCTCGTCTCGGACGTATGGCGTCAGGGCAAGAGGTGCCGGTAGCTGTCGGGGTTCTCCCTCAGGTACCCGGCGAAGGTCTTCGCCGGGTGCCCGGTCAGCCGCGGTACGGCGTCGGAGACGGTGGCCATCTCCCCGGCGGCGATCGCCTCGTACGAGGGCACCCAGCCGGTGACCTCCCAGTCCTCGACGCCGTAGTGGGCCCGTGAGGCGTATGCCTCCTCACGCGTCTCGGCCACATGGGTGACCGTCCGTCCGGTGACCCGGCTCAGCTCCGCGGCCACCTCGGCGAGGGAGAGCGCCTCGGGCCCGGTGACGTAGTACGTCGCCCCGTCGTGCCCATCGCCGAGCAGTACGGCAGCGGCCACGTCCGCGATGTCCTCGTGCGCGACGGCGGCCACCCGCCCCTCGCCCGCAGGCCCGCGGATCACCCGGTCCGCCCCGGCCCCGACGAGCCGACGGGCAACCCGCCCACCTACGCGGCCGCTTGCCGGTTACGGCGATGACTGGCGGCATGGGCGCGTCCTCCTGGTGAGTGTGCGGGCGACCTGAGCGGGGGAGACGCCGCGGTCCAGCCAGGTGCGGACGGCACGGGCGAGGCGGCGTACGTCCCGCTCGGAGGGCGGCACGCGGGGGTCCTGGGGCGGAGCCCGGCGAGGAGCTTGGCGGCGAGGGGGGCAGCGGCCTCCGGATCCGGCTGCGACGCCTGTACGGGTTCGGCGTCGGGGTCGGGTGCCGGCTCCGGCTCGGCCGGGGCATCCGCGGTGACGGGCAGGGCGCCCGTCCGCACCCAGCACGACGTACGGGTCACGACCCGCCCGCTCGCGATCCGCCCGAGCGGCGGTGCCGTACGCATGTCGATGCAAGATCGAGGCTGGCTTCTGCTCAGCGGAGATCAGGTCGCTCGCCCCCCACCCTCCCGCACGCGCGCGTTCAGGATCAGCTGCACCCCCGCCCACAGCATCCACAGCGCCAGCAGCAGCGGCGTGAACCACGCGCTGACCGGACCCGCCAGCGACAGCACGGCCACCACGAAGCCCGCCCAGCCGAGCCAGGCCGGTACCGAGCGGGGCGCCTGTGACGCGCGCCAGATCGCGAAGAGCATCACCGCCGCGCCCGCCATCGCCGCGACCATCGCGCCGTACGCCACGTGCAGCAGCAGGATCGCGGCGAGCGAGGCCGCCGGGACGGCCGGGGAGACGTCGGAGTGGTTCGCAGTGATCGCGAAGATGTTCCCGGCGAGCGCCGCGACCATGAGGAACACGGTGAAGACCGTGCCGCCGACCAGCACCAGGTGCGAGCGGTTGCCGGCCAGTCGGGCGAGTGCGACCAGGAAGAACAGGAACAGCAGGCCCGCCGCCAGCAGGATCAGTGCCGCCGCTTCCGACAGGTCCCGGTTGCTGTCCTTGACGTAGAAGAGCACGACCCTCCTGATCGCGCCCCTCCCCTCGATGTCGGGTGTACGCATCCACAGCACATGCCCGGTGATCAGCAATGCCGCGGACGCCAGACCGGCGATCCCGGGCCACAGGTCTCTGTGCGGGGCGGGTTCCGCGTGCGGTAGGGGTTCCTTGCTCTGCGACGCCATCATCGGGGCCTCCCACGCGAGCATCCCCGAGAAGTGTCCTTTGCGGCTTTTTGCTCCATTTTGTCACTTGTTCGCAGGGGGCGTACGGCGGGCGTGGCAGAGTGGGCCGATGAAGACCATCGGCCTGATCGGCGGCATGAGCTGGGAATCCAGCGCGGAGTACTACCGGCTCCTCAACGAGCTCGTGCGGGAACGTCTTGGCGGGCTGCACTCCGCCAAGTGCCTTCTCCACTCCCTCGACTTCGCCGAGATCGAGGAGCTCCAGGTCGCGGGCGAGTGGCAGCGTGCCGGTGAGATTCTCGCCGAGGCAGCCAGGGGGCTCCAGGCCGCGGGTGCGGACCTGCTGCTGATCTGCACCAACACCATGCACAAGGTCGCGGGCCAGGTGGAGGCGGCCGTCTCGGTGCCGCTGCTGCATCTCGCGGATGCCACCGCCGATGCCGTACGGGCCGCGGGCATCAGCCGCGTCGGGCTGCTCGGGACCGCTTTCACCATGGAGCAGGCCTTCTACCGCGACCGGCTGGCCGGGCACGGGCTCGACGTGCTCACGCCGGACGGCGAAGGGCGTGCGCTGGTGCACCGGGTGATCTACGAGGAGCTGTGCCTCGGTGTCGTACGCGAGCAGTCCCGCGCCGCCTACCAGGACGTCATCGGCAAGCTCGTCGCCGCCGGGGCGGAAGGTGTCGTACTGGGGTGCACCGAGATCGAGTTGCTGATCCGGGACGAGGACAGTCCCGTGCCCGTCTTTCCGACGACCCGGCTGCACGCCGAGGCCGCCGTGGACGCGGCGCTGCGGTAGAGGCTCGCCCCATGGACATGGGGCGAGTGACAGGCCTCAGGGTCGCGGGCGTACCGGCAGCCTCTGCACGCTGTTGCCCACGAAGCTTGCGTGCCGTGGCAGTTCGGCCTCCGGGATCGCCAGGTCCAGCTCCGGGCAGCGTGGGAAACAGCGAGGCCGACTGTCGTACGGGCCGCTGCTGTACGGACGGCAGCGGCGGGTCGGTGAAACGCACCGGGGCGCCGCGAGCCCCCTCTCCCTCCCGTCACTCGGGCATCATTCGTATCCACCCTTTCCGGCTCCTTCACTGATCCGTCACAAAAAGGGCGTCGCTCCCTACCCTGTCGGGATATCGACCGGTACCGTCCTGTCCGGGGAAGTTCAAGGGGGAGGACCGGGGGTCGAGTTGAGCGGTGTACGCATTCGTGTGCTGAAACCGGAGGAGCTGGGCGAGGAGGAGGCCGAGGCCTGGCGGGAGCTGCGGGCCAAGAGCGGGGCGCCCGCCAATCCGTTCATGGAGCCCGAGTTCACCCTCGCCGTCGGCCGGGTGCGGCCCGCGGCCAGGGTGGCGGTGCTGTGGGAGGACGGGGAGCCGGCCGGTTTCTTCCCGTATGAACAAGGGCCGCTCGGTCACGGCCGCGCGATCGGCCTGGGGGTCTGTGACTGCCAGGGCGCGGTACTGCGCCCAGGGCTGACGATCACGCCCCGTGAACTGCTGCGGGCCTGCGCGCTGTCGGCCTGGGAGTTCGACAATCTCGAAGCGGGGCAAGGCGTGTTCCAGCCGGACGCCGCCGAGGAGTTCGCCTCTCCCGTCATCGACGTCGGCGCGGGCTACGCGGCGTACGAAGAGGTGCTGCGCGCCCAGTCGCCCAAGTTCCTCAAGACGACGCTGGCCAAGGAGCGCAAGCTGGGGCGGCAGGTGGGCGAGGTGCGGTTCGTCTTCGACGAGCGCGACCCGGCCGCGCTGCGCACCCTCATGGAGTGGAAGTCCGCGCAGTACCGCAGGACCGGCCGCCGGGACCGCTTCGCCAAGGAGTGGATCAGCACCCTGGTGCGGCTGCTGCACGAGACGCGCACGCCCGGCTGCTCCGGGGTGCTCTCCGTGCTGTACGCCGCGGACCGGCCCGTCGCCGCGCACTTCGGGCTGCGCTCGCTCACCGTGCTGTCCTGCTGGTTTCCGGCGTACGAACCCGAGTTCGCCAAGTACTCACCGGGTCTGATCCTGCATCTGCGGATGGCCGAGTCGGCCGCCGCGGAAAGCATCGGGATGCTCGATCTGGGGCGTGGGGCGGCCGAGTACAAGGACGCGCTGAAGACCGGCGAGCTGCAGGTGTACGAGGGCTCCTCGGTACGGCCTGGGGGGCGGGCCGCCCTGTACTGGCTGAGCCGCGAGCCCGCGCGCCGGGCGCACAGCTTTGTACGCGACAAGCCGCGGCTGGCCGAATACGCGCAGAAGACGCTGAACCAGATCGGCAGGATGCGGGGCAACTGACCGCCGGAGCAGCCGCGCAAGCGGGGGGAGTGTCGTGAACAGCACACCGCACAGAGGGAACACGCCGGGCACGTCGCCCGGGCAGGTCCCGGCACCCGGACCCGCCGCGGCACGTGGACAAGGCACACCGCGCGCGCCCCGGCTCGCCGAGATCCAGGTCACCGAGCTGGACCTGGACGGTCCCGACGGAGCCGTGCTCAGCTTCGGCCCCGCGACGGCCGGCGGCCCGGCCGTCCGGGGCGGCGACGTCTACGCCCTTGTACGCCTCCGCGGCCGCCCCGTCGCCACCGTCGTCTGCCGCGTCCCGCCCGGCAAGGCGCCCGCCGACGCCGTCGCCGCGGCCGCCCGCGCCGCGCTCGCGGGCCGCGAGCCGCCCGCCTCCCGCTGC
This sequence comes from Streptomyces sp. NPDC000880, assembly GCF_053599675.1. Taxonomy (NCBI): domain Bacteria; kingdom Bacillati; phylum Actinomycetota; class Actinomycetes; order Kitasatosporales; family Streptomycetaceae; genus Streptomyces; species Streptomyces sp. NPDC000880. The sequence goes on from NZ_JBSFMS010000017.1 coordinate 51,292, forward strand.
GCCCCGGGTAACCAGCCGCCGGGCAGCGACCGTCAACGCCCCCGGCCTACGGGGACCACGGACGCCCGCACGAGTCGTGCCCCGGGTAACCAGCCGCCGGGCAGCGACCGTCAACGCCCCCGGCCTACGGGGACCACGGACGCCCGCACGAGTCGTGCGAGTGTCGTCGTCGCCACCCGCGAGCGCGCCGACCAGCTGGCCCGCGCGCTCGACTCGTTGCTGGAGCAGGACCACCCGGACTTCGAGATCGTCGTCGTCGACAACGCGCCCGTCACCAGCGCCACCCAGGATCTCGTCGAGCACGAGTACGGCGAGCGCGTCCGGTACGTCCGCGAGTCCGTGCCCGGCCTCGCGATCGCCCACAACCGCGGGATCGCCGTCGCCGACGGCGCGGTCATCGCCTTCACGGACGACGACGTCGTGGCCGACCCGCACTGGCTCACCGCGCTCACCGCGCCGTTCGCCGCCGACCCGGGCCTGGGCTGCGCGACGGGGCTGATCCTGCCCGCCCGGCTGCGCACGCCCGCGCAGATCCTCCTGGAGAGTCACGGCGGCTTCGCCAAGGGCTTCGAGGCGCGGCTCTACGACCCGGCGTGCCCGCCCGCAGACGACCCGCTCTTCCCGTTCACTGCGGGCAGTTTCGGCTCCGGCGCCAATATGGCCTTCCGCGCCACGGCGCTGCGGGACATCGGCGGCTTCGACCCCGCCACCGGCACCGGCACCCCCGCCAGGGGCGGCGACGACCTGTACGCGTTTGTGAGCGTCCTCGCCGCCGGGCACCGGCTGCGCTACACACCCGACGCGCTCGTCTGGCATCACCACCGGGAGACCTGGCAGGACCTGAGGAACCAGGCGTACGGATACGGCGCCGGCCTCACCGCGTACCTCACCGCCCTCCTGGTGCGCCGCCCCGCCCTGCTGCCCGCGCTGCTGCGGAAGCTGCCGGGCGGCCTCGCGCACGCCCGCACCATCACCGCCCACCGCGAGGCCGCCGGGGCGGCCGTGCCGGGGGCGCACGGGGCGCGGGACTATCCCTGGCCGCGCCAGCTGTCCCGGCTCGAGCGCCGCGGCATGCTGGCCGGGCCGGTCGGGTATGCGAAGGCACGCCGACGGGTCCGGGGCGTACCGCTGCCCTGGGACCGGCAGGGGGAGAAGTGAGCGGCGGGGGAGGGCTGAGAGGCGATGGTGCGACGATGCCCCGGATTCCCGTGCTGCTCTACCACGCCGTGATGGACGATCCGCCCGACTGGATCGCCGAATTCACCGTGACGCCAAGGGACTTCGGCGCACAGCTGGACGCGATCGTGGTCAGCGGCCGCACGCCGGTCCCGATCAGCGCCCTCGTGAGCCATCTCGCTGGCCGCTCGCCGCTGCCGGACCGGCCCGTCGTCCTCACCTTCGACGACGGCTTCGCCGATCTGCCGGGTCCCACCGCCGAGGCGCTCGCCTCGCGCGCGCTGTCCGCCACCGCGTATCTCACCACCGGGGCCATTACCCCCGGCCGGCGCAGCCTGCTGCCGCCCGCGCCGATGATGACGCTCTCCCAGGTGCCGCTCCTCGAGCAGTACGGCATGGAGGTCGGCGCCCACACCGTCACGCACCCTCAGCTGGACACCCTTCCGCCCGGCGCGCTCCGGCGGGAGCTGCGCGAGCCCAAGGCGGTGCTGGAAGACGTACTCGGCCATGAGGTGGCGCATCTCGCCTATCCGCACGGCTACAACAGCCGTGCGGTGCGCAAGGCGGCTCTTGGCGCCGGCTACGCCTCCGCGGTCGCCGTCCGGCACGCGCTGAGCTCCGAGACCGACGAGGCGTACCGCATCGCCCGTCTCATCCTGCGCCACAGCCACACGGTCGCGGACATCGAGGCGTGGATGGACGGGCGGGGCGCTCCGGTCGCGCCGTTCCCCGACTCGCTGCCGACGATCGGCTGGCGGCTCTACCGGCGGGCCCGCGCGGCCGTCAGAGGCCCGGTCTTCGCGGGCTAGGCCAGTTCCACGATGTGGAATGTGATAGGTGCGGCATTTCGGGTAACTGCACAGTATGAATGGATTCATGCACGCGCAGGCCGACCAGCTCGCGGATCCTCTCGCCCGGGGGCTGGGGGCCGCCGTCGCGCCGGTCGCCGCCATCGTGGTCATCGCCGTGGGGATCTTCGTCGCGGCGATGTGGGCGAACCGCAGGCGCCCCTACCAGCCACCGAGCCCCGAGGAGCAGCCGCGGCCCCCCGAACACCCCACCCACCTTGGGGAGACCCGGGAACCCGACGACGACTTCGGTGCCGAAGGCGGGAAGCGCCGCGTCCTGCCGCACGAGATGAAGGGGTACGGGAACTTCGGATCCCACACGTCTCACGGCGAACGGCCCCCCGACGACGAGAACAGCGGAGGAGCGTTCGGCAGCGGCCGGCTCGGCGGCTGACCAACAGCGCGACCTGGCGCGCCCGGGATCTGTCCTGGCTGTGGAGAGAAGCCGACGAAACGGGTCTCCACCAGTGATCGCGCCGGCTCTGCGCGCAGGCCGCACTGACCTCTTCTGACATGCCGTCCATATCGGCGATACACCCCCGTGCCGCAGCGCGGTCAGTGGCCAAGTTGCTTGCCGAGGAACGTCACGATGCCGGTCGCGACGAGGGCTGCGCCGAAACACCACGGCATCGACCGCTTTCAGCCGGTCCACAGTCTCTTCCACCAGATGCAGCGGTCGGCCGGTGATCAGGATGTCGTGGTCGTCGCCCCGGACCGCGGTGACACGGTAGGCGCCGGTGCCGACAGGCGGATGTCGTGGCCGCTCCCCTCAGTCGCGGCTACGACTGCGACGCGGGCAGCATGGATGATCAGGCACATGTTCGCCGAAGTCATCTCCGCGCTTGCCCTGGTCGTCGTGCTCGTGTGTGCCGTGATCCGGCCCCGTGGGTGGCCGGAAGCGGTGTTCGCGGTGCCGGCGGCCGCTGCCGTCGTCCTGACCGGCGTGATCGGGTTGGACGAGGTGGTCGCGGAGGCGGAGCGGCTCGGTCCGGCGATCGCTTTCCTGGCCGCCATCCTGGTCCTGGCCAAGCTGTGTGACGACGAGGGCCTCTTTCATGCCTGCGGGACGTGGATGGCGCGATGGGCGGCGGGACAGTCGCGTCGTCTGCTGGGAGCGGTGTTCGTCCTCGCGTCCGTCATCACGGCCACGTTGAGTCTGGACGCAACCGTCGTGCTGCTCACTCCAGTGGTGTTCGCGACGGTCGCCCGGATGAATGCGCGCCCCAAGCCGCACATCTACGCCTGTGCGCATCTGTCGAACACGGCGTCGCTGCTGCTGCCGGTGTCGAACCTGACCAATCTGCTCGCGTTCACGGCAAGCGGTCTGAGCTTCACGCGTTTCACGGCACTCATGTTGCTGCCGTGGCTGGTGGCGATCGGCGTGGAGTACGCGGTCTTCCGCCGGTTCTTCGCCGCCGACCTCGACGCCCCGGTCGCCCGGCCTCCTGCCGGGCCGCCGCAGGTGCCGCTGTTCGCCCTGGCAACCGTGGTCGCGACCCTGGCCGGATTCGCCGTGGCCTCCGCGCTCGGGATCGACCCCGCCTTCGCCGCGGCCGCCGGCGCGACGGTGCTCGCCGTCCGGGCGCTGGCTCGTCGGCACACCACTCCGGCCGCAATCGTGCGCTCCGCGTCGCTGCCGTTCCTGGCCTTCGTCCTCGCTCTGGGAATCGTCGTCCGGGCGGTCGTCGACCACGGACTGGGCACCGCCCTGGCGCGTGCGCTGCCGGACGGGGTGTCTTTGGCCGCGCTGCTCGGCACCGCCGCACTGGCCGCCGTCCTCGCAAACCTGATCAACAACCTGCCCGCGGTGCTGGCCCTGATCCCGCTGGCCGCGCCGTCCGGGCCCGGCGCCGTGCTGGCCGTGCTGCTCGGGGTCAACATCGGCCCCAACCTCACCTACGTCGGATCGCTGGCCACCCTGCTGTGGCGCCGTATTGCTTACCACCACGACCACGACGTCGACCTGGTCCAGTTCACCCGCCTCGGTCTGTACACCGTCCCGGCCGCCCTGACCCTGTCCACGCTCGCCCTGTGGGCCTCGCTGCACCTCATCGGAACATGACGAAGGTCTCGGGGCCCGCCGCCGCGGCCGGCACATGCCCGGCCCAGTGGTTGGCGGGTCTGCCGAGGTCACGGCCCGGAAGGGTGGACCTGGACGGCTAGAAACGATCTTGATGTTCGAGCGATGCCACCCTCCCGGGAGGGTGGCATCGCTCCTGACTACCGCACTTCGCCGGTTCCCCGAGGCTGGTTGAAGTACGGGTCGGAGACCGCCTTGCGCAGGCTCTCCCAGGACTCGTCCCTGGCCAGTGAGAGGTCACAGCCGGGACCCGGGTCCCGGTAGTTCCACTGGAGCGCGGCTCGTACCCCATCCAACCCTTTGACCACACGCGGCACTTGCTCGTACCAATCGGCCTGGGCGGACGGCTTCGCGGGATCGTCCGCAGTGCCGAACTCCGAGAGCACCAGCGGCTTGTCCGCGGAGAGGTTCTCGCGGATCCAGTCGTGGGACGCCGTCTGCGTCTGCTCGAAGCTCTGCCATTTCGCCTTGTGGCAGCCGAAGTAGTTGTACTGGTTGTAGCCGATCCAGTCGACGTACGCGTCGCCCGGATAGAGCGGGCGGAACAGCTCACTGTTGCCGGTGTAGCCGGTGATGATCCAAGTCCACACCACATTCGTCACACCCAGCTCACGGAACCGGTCATGGATGTGCCGGTAGGCGGCGACATACTCGGCGGGTGTGCCGTTGGCGGGAGTGCGGGTGTCCATCTCCAGATCGAAGGAGAGGAAGAGCGGCTTGCCGTACGCCTTGATCCGCTTAGCCTGGACGTCGATCACGCTCGCGTCGAGCGACCCGGAGGCGATCTGCTTCCAGCTGGGCTGCTGCGCCGGGGTGCCGTTCCACCACTTGCTCTCCCAGGACAGCAGCAGCATCCGGTCCTTGCCGACGCGCCGCTCCTGCTCGGTCAGCAGCTGTCCCTCCAGGCCGTCCAGGGACATGTCGTGGTACGTGTAGACGATGTCCAGCGTGCGGCCGACGCGCTTCTCGTAGGCGAGGACCTTCTCTTCGAGGTCGGGCTTGGTGTGGCGTACATACGCGCCGAACCAGGCGCCGCAGCGCGGCACCAGCAGTTCGGTCGGCCGGCATTCGGCGCTGTGCGCCGAGGGGTCGGAGTCGTCGGAACGGGAGGACTTGAGGGCGAGCACGCTCACGAGCAGCACGCCGACGAGGGCTGTGGACACGGCCCACGCTCGCCGTCGGTCGTGTTGCCTGCGATGGATGCCTGGCGCCCCGCGAACGGGGCGTCGGGGTAACGTCACAGGGGCGAGCCTTTCTGCGGCGGCGAGGACGTGCCCGCCGTCCGTGCCCGGCCGGGCAGTTGCGGACAGCAGGCGGCGAGCATTGTCAGCACGGTGAGCAGCACCAGGACCCGCAGCCCGCTGAACGCGTGCGCGGCCATCAGCGCCGTGGCGCAGACGAGCGACGCGCTCACACTCAGGAACGCCGCGAGGACGAGCTGCTCCAGACGGTCGGAGTCCCGTTCGAAGCCGCGGTCCCAGCTCTCCACCGGGCCGACCGCCTGATGACGCCTCAGGGCGGGGCCGCAGATACGCAGGACGGCGGCGCCCGGACCGGCGAGCAGGAATACGGCGACGGGGGCGACCCGCAGCGGTGATCCGGCGGGCAGTGTGGTGGCGCCGATGGCGCACCAGCCGGCGAAGGGTGGCAGCAGCCGGATCGCGAGCCAATGGGGTCTCATGGGGTCCTCCCCGGCGAGCTGTCGGTGCGCTTCAGTTCGTAGATGACGCCTGCGCTGTTGCGGCCGACCCGCTCGAACAACGGTGAGGCCGCGACGGACTTCTCGATGCTCCGCAGCTGGTCGCCGGTGAGCATGCCGTTCATCTCGGAGTTGGCGATCTGGCCCTGGGTGAGCAGGAAGTACGCCTTGGCGGGCGGTTCCACCGCGGCCATGTCCCGGGCCAGCGTCCCGGCCGGATCCCTGAGGATCTCTTCGACATGGCCTTTCGCGTCGTCGAGGAACCAGTAATGCTGCACATTCCAGTACGAAGCGTACGCGAGCGGGTAGTTGCGATGGGCGGCAACGACAAGAGAACCCTGGGGCGCCCGGTCGAAGACCTGCTGGACCAGCGCGACCTCCTGCGGCGGGAAGTAGCTGAGCCGGTCCTTGCCCGAGTAGCTGGGCACGAACGCCGCTGTCAGCGCCAGCAGCACCACCCCGGGCAGCACCGCGTACCGCAGGCCCACCGCGGGCCGCGGGACCCCGTGCCCGCCGGGCTCCGCCGCCAGCGGCCGCACCGCGGGCAGCAGCGCGGCCGCGGCGAAGAAGCACGCGCCCGGGAGCATGAACAGCAGCACCCGGAAGATCATTTCGCTGCCGTAGTCATTGGCCACCAGCATCAGCAGCGGGACCGCGGCGAGCAGCAGCAACGGCCGGGCGCGGTGCCGCAGTACCCGCCGGCGCAGCACGCCGATCCCGGCGAGCAGCAGCACGGAGGCCGAGAGGATCCGGGACACCCAGGAGACGATCACCGGTCCGGTGCCGGTCGGCGTCGACCCGTAGCCCGTCTCCAGATTGCCCCTCACATCGCCGAAGGAGCTCACCATCTCGGGCACCGCTTCCCGCAGGAACGGCAGCGAAGCGGTGAGATTCCACGCCAGGAACACCAGCAGCAGCGTGATCAGCAGTGTCCAGTCGCGGTAACGCCGGGTCAGACACAGCGCGCCGAGACTCGCCACCAGCATCACCGGGGTGAGCTGGTGGGAGATGACGATGGCGGTGATCAGCGGGATGAGCAGGGCGGTCCACAGCACCTGACGCGATCTGCGGCCCGGCGTGGGACGCTCGCCGCGGCGCAGCACGATCGCGATCACGCCGAGATACAGCGCGAGGGCCACCGACTGCGGGGAGAAGTAGTCCTGCCCCACCCAGTTGGCGACGTAGAAGAGCCAGAGAGCGGTCCAGATCAGGCGGCGGTCCTGGGTGAAGGTGCGGTAGATCAGCAGCAGCGGCGCGAGCAGCAGGAGGCTGGAGACCAGCGGCCACCAGGCCATGTACATCGCCGCGTTTTCCACCCCGGCCAGCCGCACCAGCGCGGCCTGCGCGGCGAAGAACCCGGGCCACTGGTCGTAGACCGCCATGTCGCCCAGCTGGTCGCCGCGCTGGAGGCCGCCCGCGGTGAGCAGATGCTCGATGACCGCGTCGTGCTTCCACGCCCAGGAGTACAGCGGGGTGGGGTAGACGAGCGCCTGGGTGGCGCGCTCCAGCACGATCAGGCCCACGGTGTACGCCAGCGACCAGCTGTTGCCGCGCAGCGGGTCCCGTACGCAGACCCAGAAGCCCACGGTCAGCAGCGCCAGCGCCATCCAGAAGGCGACCGGCAGCGCCCCGACGAGCCCGAAGTCGCCGAGCCGGGAGGTGTCGGTGCGCGCCATCGCGTACGCCCACAGGGCGAGCGCGCCGGCCAGCGGGGCGGCGGGCCGCAGCGGCGCCGACCAGCGCGAGCGGTCGGCGGCGGGCAGGTCGGCGAGATCCGTCGCGGGATCGTCGCCTGCCCGCTGGTTTGGGGCGGCAACGGGTCTCCCGGTTTCGGTGGCTGGCTGTTGCACGCTTGTCCCCCTGGTGGTTCGTTCAGTTCCGTGTCGGCGTCGAACGCGCCGCGCGTATCCAGATCAGCGCCAATGCCGCGCAGGTGAGGACCGCTTGAAGCGGGAGCGCGACGGGCGCGAGAGGTCTTTGCAGCGCCCAGCCGCACACCGCGAGCAGCCACAGTGCCGCCCACTGTGCCGCGACGGGCAGCTTGATCGCCCGGAGAATCGCCAACACCGCGACCAGGCAGAGGAGTTGGCAGACTGCCGGCAGCCAGCGGAGCAGCGGCTCGGTGCTGTCGAGTCCTGCGGCCGCCGCGAGGAAGCCGGCCAGTGTGTCGTACCACACGCCCTGGACGGGCTCCGGTTCCCGGCCGAGCACCGCGGGCGCGGTGTGCAGCGCGGCGAAGGTGACCAGCAGTGCGGCGCCGAGCAGCGCCGGACGCGGGCACAACAGCGAGCAGGCGGCACTGTGGACGACGATCAGCAGGACGCCCGCGGTGAGGGTGATCGGCGGCAGCGACTTCAGCAGCTGCGTGCCGGAGAGGTGGTCCACGGTGATGTCCGGCGCCTGGAGCAGGGGCGCCCAGAACAGCACGGCCGCGAGCCCGAGCAGCAGCCAGAGCGCGACGGCCAGCCGCCCCTCGCCCGGGTCGGGCACCGGGCGCCGCACGGCCGTGGGCTTCGTGCGCCCGCCGGCGTCCCCATGGCCCGCCCGCCGGGCCGGATCCCGTACGTAGACGGTGATGCCGAAGGCAGGCGTCGCCGTGTCGTCGTGCACACCCCGCAGATACGCCGTCTGCCGCGCCCAGTCCTTCCCGTACTCCTGCGCGTACTCCGCCGCCGCCTCATCGCGCCGCTCGGCGGCCAGGCGCGCCCAGGTCGTGCCGTACCCCACCTCCTCGGCGGTGCCGCGCCGCACCACCCGGGTGAGCAGGCTCGGCCGGGGCTCGCGGGCGGAGAGCACCGCGCGCAGCCCCGGCGCGGACACCGCCGCCATCACCGTCATCGACAGCAGCAGCGCCAGGCCGGCGCCGGAGATCCCGACGGGTCCGAGCAGCATCGCCGCACTGCTCAGCACCAGCGCGCACATCGTGCCCTGGAGGGCGGCGAGCACGCCCGTACGTCCCTGGACGCGCAACACCCCGATGTACAGCTCGACGACGACCCGGGGCAGGGCGGCCGCGGCCAGCAGCCGCAGCACCGTGGTGCCGTGCGCGGCGTATTCCTCGCCGAACGGAGCGAGGATCTGCGGGGCGAAGACGACCAGGAACACCACGACGGGCACCAGCAGCACGGCCATCCGGCGCAGCGCGCCACGGACCCCGCCGGCCAGGCTCTCCGGGCTGTGCGAGGCATGCGCGGTCAGCGAGGAGGCCATGTTGATGGCCATGAACTCCATCGTCCCGCCGACGGTGTACGCGATGTAGAAGAAGCCGTTGTGCGCTGCGTCGAAGCGGACCGCGACCATCACCGGCAGCAGATTGATCATCGCCAGCGAGAACAGTGACCCGACCGAGTCGCCGGCAAGGAAGCGCCCTATGTCGCGCATCCGCAGCAGCTCGCGGTGGCGGTCGGCCGCGGCCTGGCGGGGTATGAGCCGGCGGAAGATCAGCCAGCCGAGCGGCAGCACGGACAGGGCGATGGCCGCCGCCCAGGAGACGAAGATGCCCAGCACGGGCAGGGCGGTGGCGAAGACGGCGAGCAGCAGCAGCTTGCCGATGGAGAAGACCGCGTTGCCGACCGGCACCCACACGGCCTTGCGCAGCCCGGTCAGCACCCCGTCCTGCAGGGTCAGCAGCGCCCAGCCGACGCAGGATGCGGTGAAGAGCAGGCCCGCGCTCACGCCGCCGAGCGGCGCGTACGAAGGGCCCCACAGGTCGAGCGTGAACAGGAACGCGACGGAGGCGAGGCACACCACCAGCGAGCTGACGGCGTACGCGCGCCACACCAGCGGTCCGGTGGCGCGTCCGGCCCGGGGCACGTAGCGCACCACCGCGCCGATCATGGTGGTCGCGGTGATGGAGGCGAGCAGGCGCATGGCGGCGATGGCGGCGGAGCCCTCGCCGACTGCCTCCTCGGTGTAGTAGCGGGCGGCGACCAGCCAGAAGCCGAGGCCCAGTGCGGCGGAGACGCCGGTGGAGAGCATCAGCGCGTAGGCGTTGCGGAACATCGAGTCACCGCTGGGGCGCTCGGCACTCAGCGCGCTGCTGTCCGCCTCGGTGCCGGGCAGCGTGGTGCCGGAGGCGTCCGGCTGGTGAAGCCGGGTCGTATCAGCCACTGTCCCCGCCCGGCGGGCCGACGGCCCGGTCTGTGTCGTTGTGGGCGCGGGCGGGCGGGCCCGAGGCCTGGCCCGGGCTACCGTCGGCCTGGCTGTGCGGGCCGGCGGGGCGGTCTGTGTCGTTGTGGGTCCGGGCGGGCGAGCCTGCCCCGCGGTCTCCACCGTCGGCGGGCCGGCTGCGCGGGCGGCCCGGCCGGTCCGTGTCGCTGTCAGTCCGGCTGTCCGGGCCGGCGGCCCGGTCTGTGTCGGTGCCCGGCCGGCTGTGCGGGCCTGTGCCGTGGCCTGGGCGGCTGCCGGTCCGCCCAGCGGCTGCGCCGCGGCCGGGACCGCCCGCTCCCGGGGCATCGCCGGCAGTGGCCCCGAACGCCGCCGGGACCTCCGCGGGCCTGGCGCCCAGCTCTGTGAGGACGGATATCGCCACCTCCGCCCGGAGCGGGTCGACGGGCAGCGCGTGCCGGGCGAACCAGGCGGCCGGTCCCGGCGCGGGCGACGGGTCGGTGAAGAGCTCGCCCGCGTACGCGTCGAGCGGCGGGTCGTAGAGATAGCCGACGGTGATCCGGCGCCGGGCGAGCGCGGCGATGGCGGCGTCACGGTCCTCGACCAGCAGCGGCATCCGGAACAGCGGCTGCGCGGGTCCCGGCCGCGGCAGCGCCCACCGGGTGGCCGACAGCACCTGGACGCCGGCCTGGTGGTCGGCCAGCCGGCTTTCGAGGCGGGTCAGCAGCCGCTCGGTGCGCCGCAGCCGCAGCCCGCCCGGTATGAGCCGGTAGTCGTGCATGTCCACCCGTATCCAGGAGTGGAAGTCGGCGAGCGCGGGCGCCGCGGACTGCGCCCTTTTCAGCTCGCCGGGCCGCAGTTCCATCCGGATGTCCTCGCGCTCTTCGAGACCGAGCAGTCGCAGGGTCGCGCGGGCCGCGCCGACGAGCCGCAGTCCCCGCACACCGGCTTCGGCGTACGGACGCAGGGCGTAGGCGAGCTCCGCCGACAGCCGCGCCGGTTCGAGGAGTTCGTCCCGGGCCCGCTCGAGACCCGCCCGCAGCGCCGGATCGGCGACGGTGAGGAATCCGCCGGTCTTGGCCCCGGGGTGCTTGGAGAGGCTGAAGACGGACGCGTCGCCGAAGGTCCCCACCGGCTGCCCGGCCACCGTGCTGCCGATGGCGTGTGCGGCGTCCTCGAGTAATGGGATCCCCAACTGGTCGCAGCGGGTGCGCAGTTCGGGAGCCGGGTCGGGGTTGCCGTACAGATTGGTGGTGAGCACGGCGGAAAGACCGTGCCATACGGATTCGGGGACGGCCGACAGGTCGATGGAGCCGTCCTCCGCCCTGAGCGGCGCCTGTACGGGGCGCAGTCCTGCGGCGAGCACCACGAAGAAGATGACGTCGTCGTTGACCGGCGACATCAGCACCCGCCCGCCGGGCGGGCACCAGTGGCGCAGCGCCACATAGAGCCCCAGACGGCATGACGGCACATACAGACATTCCCTGCCCAGGCGGTGGCGCATCAGCTCTTCCAGTGGTGCGTACGCCGCCGGGCAGCCCTCCCCAAGAGCCATCTTTGTCCCCCCACTAACCCCGTGCTCAATGTGGACCAATCAGGACTGCCCCGTCAATAACGGGGAAGGGCCCATTCCTTGACGGAATGGGCCCTTCGAGCGGCCAGTGGGGCACGTCCCCGCGGCGTCCTCGCCTACTCCTCGAGCGTCAGGCCCTTCCTGAGCGCGACCAGGGTGCGGGACAGCAGCCGGGACACATGCATCTGCGAGATCCCGAGCTCCTCGCCGATCTCCGACTGCGTCATGTTGGCGACGAAGCGAAGGGAGAGAATTTGACGGTCCCGTGGCGGAAGGCCTGCGATCAGCGGCTTGAGCGACTCGACGTACTCGATGCCCTCGAGCCCGTGGTCCTCGTAGCCGATGCGGTCCGCGAGGGCGCCCTCGGTCTCGTCCTCCTCGGGCTGAGCGTCCAGCGAGCTCGCGGTGTACGCGTTGCTCGCCGCCATGCCCTCGACGACCTCGTCGTTGCTGATGCCGAGCTGCTGAGCCAGCTCGCCGACGGTGGGTGCGCGGTCGAGCTGCTGGGCGAGTTCGTCGCCTGCCTTCGCGAGGTCGAGCCGCAACTCCTGGAGCCGGCGCGGTACCCGCACCGACCACGAGGTGTCACGGAAGAAGCGCTTGATCTCGCCGACGATGGTCGGCATCGCGAAGGTCGGGAACTCGACGCCCCTGCTGAGCTCGAAGCGGTCGATCGCCTTGATCAGGCCGATGGTGCCGACCTGGATGATGTCCTCCATCGGCTCGCTGCGGGAGCGGAAGCGGGAGGCGGCGAACTTGACCAGCGCCAGGTTGAGTTCGACGAGTGTGTTGCGCACGTACGCGAACTCGTGCGTGCCCTCTTCGAGGTTCTCGAGTCGTCCGAAGAGCGTCTTCGACAGGGATCGGGCGTCCAGCGGCCCCACCTCGTCGAAGGGCGGGATCTCCGGGAGGCCGTCGAGGCCTTCCAGCTGCTCGGACTGGTCGCTGTCGGGGTTGGGCAGTGCCGACGGCGCGGTGGGGGTACGCGATTCGTCGAGCCGGGGTGACATGGTCTCCTCCATCGTTCTCGGCATATGGCCGCCGATGCCGATACATGCTGCTGCGGTGAGCGGCGCCTCCAAAGCCGGCCGTGTTGGTTGTGTCTTTACTAGGCCTACCCGCTCCACGTGGACAGTTGCAAGTGTCAAATGTTCTGAATGTCGGGTTTGGTGGGGAGTTCGGCTGGCCGGTCGGCGTACTGAAGGCGTAATGTTCGACGGACGTCAGCGCCGCCGGACGATGGCGTCCGGTGCGAAGGGCGACACGGCGGACGATGCGGCGAAAACCGGCGAGTACGCAGTGAATACGCAGCGAACGACACGGCGAAGAGGGACGGGCATGGACCGCGGGACGGTCGGCAGCGCGAATCGGGGCCGGCTTCAGGTCGAGGTTCGGACCGAGGGCCACAGCGAGGTTGTGAAACCGGCGGGTGAGTTGGATCACCACACCGCCGAACTTCTTCGCGTGCCCTTGGACGACGCACTCGCGAAAGGCCGTGCACGCCTGGTCATCGACTGCTCACAGCTCGAGTTCTGCGACTCGACCGGGCTCAATGTGCTGCTCGGCGCCAGGCTGAAGGCGGAAGCCGCCGGGGGAGGGGTCCATCTGGCCGGGATGCTGCCCGTAGTGGCGAGGGTCTTCGAGATCACCGGGGCGGAGGCGGTCTTCACCGTCCATGACTCGCTCGAAGAGGCCCTCTCCGGCTGACCGGCCTCCCCTGTTGTCCTCGTCACGCGCACCGCGTCGGCGTAGTGGGTGTTGTCACGATTCGGCAGGGCAGGAGAACCCCCGCAGAACGTTGACCACCCAGCACTCTGAGTATTGAAGTAATGGCGAATTGGTGAATCGGTGAGGTGAAGCGCTGATGAGCACCACCCGGCAGCAACAGCCGGGCGACCTGGGCCCCGAGCCGAACGGCGCCGGCGCCGCCGGCTCCTCCAGGGTCCCCGGCGGGGCGGTTCGCAGCCTTGCCCTGGGCAGCGCAAGCGGCATCGTTCCGCTCGCCCGCGACTTCACCCGCCAGGCGCTGTACGACTGGGGCTGGCTGCCTGCCGCCACGGCCGACCGCCGGGCGGCGGCTGAGGACGTGCTGCTGGTCGTCTCCGAGCTGGTCACCAACGCCTGTCTGCACGCCGAGGGGCCGGAGGCGCTGCGGGTCGGCTGCGACGGCAAGGTGCTGCGCCTGGAGGTCACGGACCGCGGCACCGGGCAGCCCGCGCCGCGCACCCCGCACCGGGCCGGGCGGCCCGGCGGGCACGGCATGTTCATCGTCCAACGCCTCTGCATGGACTGGGGAGTTGTACGGGTTCCCGGCGCGCCGGGCAAGACGGTGTGGGCGGAGCTCGCCGCCCCGTCGTAGCAATGCCGCACTGCCTTCGTGCTGGTGTACGCAGGTTCTGAATCTCTTGTAGAGCACGTCAATACGGCGTGTTCTTTGTCTTCCCTCCCAAGGTCCCAGGCGTACCTTGAGCGCCCGATCTGATGTGTCGTCAGTAACTTCGGCGACTCCCGGCAGTAACGTCCGGCGTGAGGGGAACTCGAGGTGTCGTACCAGAAGCGGACAGCTCTCGCGCTGGCAGCAGCGTTGGCGGGCCCGGTGGTGCTGATGGCCGCCCCCGCCGATCATGCCAGTGTTGTAGACGTCGACTACCAGTGTCAGACGCCGATCGGGCCCAAGGGCGCGGTCTCGCCGATCGACGTGAGCACATGAGCCGGGCCGGTACAAATCGACTTCGTACCGGCCCGGCTCTCTTGCGCCCCAAGGGCGCAGGGGGAGTTACTTCACGTCGCCCATGAGCGCGCGGATCTTCTTGCCCGCCGTCATGAAGGCGAGGCCCGCGGCTACAGCGACGATCGCCCACATCGTGTAGTAGAGGGCGTCACCCAGCGGGGCGTTGAGCTTGGTGGTCCAGCCGTTCAGGGCGTTGCCCGTTGCGCTGGCAAGGAACCACAGACCCATGATTTGGCCGACGAACAGCTTTGGGGCCAGCTTGGTCGACAGGGACAGGCCGACCGGCGACAGGCACATCTCGCCGATGGTCTGGACGAGGTAGACGCTCAGCAGCCAGAAGACGGTGACCTTGCCGGTCTCGCTGTTCGCGGCGGCGGCCCCGGCGAGGCCCATGATGCCGAAGGAGCCACCGATGAGGAGCATCGCCAGGGCGAACTTCTTCGGAGTGCTGGGCTCGCGGTTGCGCGTGGCCAGCTTGACCCACAGGGCGGCGAAGATGGGGGCCAGGACGATGACCATCATCGGGTTGACCGACTGGTACCAGGAGGCCGGGAATTCCCAGCCGCCGATCATGCGGTCCGTCTTCTCGTCGGCGAAAATCGTCAGGAGCGAGCCGGACTGGTCGTAGATCATCCAGAACAGCACGGCGGTGGCGAAGAACCACACGTAGGCCTTGATCTTCGGCCGGTCCTCGCTGGTGAGCGCCGGGTTCCGGAAGATCGCGACGAAGTACAGGACCGGCACGACGACGCCGAGGATGGCCAGGCCGTTGACGACGTGCTCGATGTCGTAGGTGCCCACGATGATGTCGAGCACCAGCGCGGCGACGGCGATGCCGGCCCACAGCACGACCTTGCGCAGGACCGCGCGCTTCTCCTCGGGTGAAGCCGGCTTGGCCGGCTCCTTGCCGATGTCGCCGAGGTGACGGCCGCCCAGGACGTACTGGACCACGGCGAGGCTCATGCCGATACCGGCAACAGCGAAGCCGAGGTGCCAGTTGACGTTCTCGCCGAGGAAGCCGACGACCAGCGGGGCGACCATGGCGCCGACGTTGATGGCCATGTAGAAGAGGGTGAAACCCGCGTCGCGGCGAGCACTGGACTGGCCCTCGTAGAGGCCGCCGACCATCGCTGAGATGTTCGGCTTCAGCAGACCGGTGCCGACCGCGATCAGCGCGAGACCGCAGAAGAAGGCGGTGTCGTTCGGGATCGTCAGGGTGAAGTGGCCCAGCGCGATGATGATGCCGCCGACGAGGACGGCCTTGCGCGCGCCCCAGAGGCGGTCCGCAACCCAGCCGCCGGGCATGGCGGCCATGTAGACGACAGCGTTGTAGACGCCGTAGATCGAAGCGGCGAGCACCTTGCGGTCCTCGAGCGGGCCGTCGAGAACGGCGGCCACCAGGTAAAGCGTGAGAATGCCGCGCATTCCGTACCAGGAAAAGCGCTCCCACATCTCCGTCATGAAGAGGGTGGCCATACCGCGGGGGTGGCCGAAGAAGGTCTTCTCGCCGGAGGGGGCCCCGGCGGTGCCCTTCGTCAGGCTGGACGCCATGGTCGATCCTTGCTTGATCGGGACGCGGCGCCTTGTGAGCGGTACGCGCCCGGTGGGGGGTGGCCGGCACCGGCAAGGGATCCGTCCCGCCCCCACGCCTGAGGGGTTCGCTCCGGTACGTCGGAGACGGGGGACTGTCCGCACCGGGATCCACGCCCCGCACGCACCATCGCGCTCGGGGCCCGGCCAGGAGGTCATTCACTGCTCGAAGAGACTGGCAAGCCAACCTCGCGCAGCAAAGAGACCCTTGGCGCGTGTCGCGCGCCAAAGGTCCCGTGTAGTACTACAGGCGTCAAACCACCATACGACACGACTCTGCGGCATATGGAAGGACTTGAGATATGAATCACAGGCATTCACGGAACTGCCTGCCCTGAATCGAAGGTCGTAACCATGATCGCATCCCACACCCACAGGGCTTGACGATCACGCACCGACGCGTACGTCATCCGGACTACCATCAGCCCATGACCCGTGTACTGCTCGCCGAGGACGACGCTTCCATCTCGGAGCCCCTGGCCCGCGCCTTGCGCCGGGAGGGTTACGAGGTTGAGGTCCGGGAAGACGGTCCGACCGCGCTCGACGCCGGACTTGCCGGTGGCGTCGACCTGGTGGTGCTCGACCTGGGGCTGCCCGGTATGGACGGCCTCGAGGTGGCCCGGCGGCTGCGTGCCGAAGGCCACACAATCCCGATCCTGGTGCTGACCGCACGCGCGGACGAGGTGGACACCGTGGTCGGCCTGGACGCCGGCGCGGACGACTACGTCACCAAGCCGTTCCGCCTTGCCGAACTCCTCGCCCGGGTACGGGCCCTGCTCCGGCGTGGCGCCACCGAGCCGGTCCCGGCGCCCTCCACCCATGGCGTACGGATCGACGTCGAGTCGCACCGGGCCTGGATGGGCGACGAGGAGTTGCAGCTCACGGCGAAGGAGTTCGACCTGCTGCGGGTGCTGGTCCGGGACGCGGGCCGGGTGGTCACGCGCGACCAGCTGATGCGCGAGGTCTGGGACACGACCTGGTGGTCGTCGACCAAGACGCTGGACATGCACATCTCGTGGCTGCGCAAGAAACTGGGCGACGACGCGGCGAACCCGCGGTACATCGCGACGGTACGGGGCGTCGGCTTCCGCTTCGAGAAGAGCTAGCAGGGGTACGGGCCGGGGCCCGCACGCCCGCGTACATCGCGTCCCGCCCGGAGGGCACATTGCGCCGCCGTCTGATCAACTCCATGCTCGCCGTCGTGCTGGTCGTCATCGCCGTATTCGGCGTGTCCCTCGTCCTCGTCGAGACCCGCACCATCAGCAGCAGTGCCCAGGAGAGCGTGGACTCCGAGGCCCTGCGCCTCGTCAGCATCGTCGACAGCCGGCTCATCGGCGGCGAGCCGGTCAACCCCGACATCCTCGCCGAGCAGAGCG
The DNA here is from genome assembly GCF_053599675.1 of Streptomyces sp. NPDC000880. Taxonomy (NCBI): domain Bacteria; kingdom Bacillati; phylum Actinomycetota; class Actinomycetes; order Kitasatosporales; family Streptomycetaceae; genus Streptomyces; species Streptomyces sp. NPDC000880. The sequence continues at coordinate 68,472 of NZ_JBSFMS010000017.1, forward strand.
GCGCCAAGCGGTACGCCCTGATCGAGATCCCCGGCCGCGCCCCCATCGAGATCGGCGAGCGTCCCACCGGCAGCGTCATCCGCGGTACCGCGGAGGGCGAGCGCAATGAGACCGTCATCGTCGAGGAGTCCCGCTCCTCCGTGACCCGCGAGGTCGGCCGGAGCCTGCTGATCATCGGCGGGGTCGCCCTGCTCGCGGTCGTCGCCGCCGTGCTGCTCGCCCTGCACCAGGCGCACCGCCTCGGCTCCCCGCTCACCGACCTTGCCGAGACCGCCGAACGCCTCGGCTCCGGCGACCCGCGCCCCCGGCACAAGCGCTACGGCGTCCCCGAGCTGGACCGGGTCGCCGACGTCCTCGACGCCAGCGCCGAGCGCATCGCCCGAATGCTCACCGCCGAGCGCCGGCTCGCCGCGGACGCCTCGCACCAGCTTCGTACGCCGCTGACCGCACTCTTCATGCGGCTGGAGGAGATCACCGTCACCGACGACCCGGAGACGGTGAAGGAGGAAGCGAGCATCGCGCTGGCCCAGGTGGAGCGGCTCACCGACGTGGTGGAGCGGCTGCTCACCAACTCCCGTGACCCGCGCACCGGTTCGGCCGTCCCCTTCGATCTGGACGAGGTCGTCAAGCAGCAGCTGGAGGAGTGGCGGCCGGCCTACCGCAGCGCGGGCAGGGCCATCGTCTGCTCGGGACGGCAGGGCATGCGGGCCGTCGGCACCCCGGGCGCGGTCGCCCAGGTGCTCGCCGCGCTGATCGAGAACTCCCTGATGCACGGCGGCGGCACGGTGGCACTGCGCACCCGCGCCACCGGCAATCAGGCCGTGGTCGAGGTGACCGACGAGGGCCCCGGCGTACCTGCCGACCTCGGCGCGCGGATCTTCGAGCGGACCATCAGCGGCCGCAACTCCACCGGCATCGGACTGGCCGTGGCCCGCGATCTGGCGGAGGCGGACGGCGGCCGTCTTGAGCTGCTCCAGCAGTATCCGCCGGTCTTCGCGCTGTTCCTGAGCCGGGGGGCGCGCAGCCGCGAGGACGACCTGCGTAAGGACGAACCGCCCAAGGACGAACCGCCCAAGGACGAACTGCCCACAGTCAGGTAGCCGGCCGCGGACTCGGCCGTTCGCGGACTTGGCCGGTCGCGGGCTTGGTCAGCCGCGGACTCGGCCGTTCGCGGACTTGGTCAGCCGCGGACCTTGTCGGGCTCGGGCCGCCGCTGCCCCAGGAACGACTCCGCCGTCTGCACGGCCTCGCGCGCCGGCAGTGACCGGAACACCCAGGTGCGGTACGACCAGAAGCGGAACAGCGTCGCGATGCCGATGCCGAAGAACTTGAAGACGTTGCTCTGTAGCGGACTGTCCCAGCCGAAGCCGTAGGTCGCGGCGTACAGCAGCCCACTCTGGATCACCAGACCGACCAGGCTGAACAGGAAGAAGAGCGCCAGCTCCCTGGTCCTGCGGCTCTTGTCGCGGTCCCGGTAGGTGAAGTAGCGGAAGCCCAGGTAGTTGAAGCCGATCGCGACAACCGTGGCGACGATGCTCGCCCGAACGACAGGAATGTCCGTGAGATGCCGTACGAGATTGAAGACTCCCAGGTCCACCAGGAGTCCCACGGCACCCACCGCGCCGAACTTTGCGAACTCGCGAGTGAGCTGTTCGAGCCGCACGCGCAGTGCGCTTCGTTCACTCATAGTGATCGCTCGCCCCCTTCGGTCGGTGTCGTCAACGTTAGCCATGCTAACCAGCACCCCCCGCTCCCGCCTTCGGGCACCCGTGATGATGTGGGGAGGCTGTGACAAGGCAGACAGTGCCCGGGGCCGGTGACCGCGGGCGGCAGGGTGTACCCGGGGCGGCGGATACCCTAGGAGGGTGACGTTCCCGGTAGTCGGCATGGTCGGCGGCGGTCAGCTCGCCCGTATGACCCACGAGGCGGGCATCCCCCTCGGCATCAGATTCAAGCTTCTCAGTGACACCCCGCAGGACTCCGCGGCCCAGGTCGTCAGCGATGTCGTCATCGGCGACTACCGCGACCTGGACACGCTGCGTGAGTTCGCGCGGGGCTGCGATGTGATCACTTTCGATCATGAGCACGTCCCGATCGAACACCTGCGGGCCCTGGAGGCGGACGGCATCCCGGTCCGGCCGGGGCCGGACGCCCTGGTACACGCGCAGGACAAGGGCGTGATGCGCGCCAAGCTCGACGAGCTCGGCGCCCCCTGCCCGCGCCACCGCATCGTGGCGGACCCCGCAGATGTGTCGGCGTTCGCCGATGAGGTCGGAGGCTTCCCGGTCATCCTCAAGACGGTGCGCGGCGGCTATGACGGCAAGGGCGTCTGGTTCGTCCGTACGCAAGAGGACGCCGATGCCCCCTTCATGGCCGGCGTCCCCGTCCTCGCCGAGGAGAAGGTCGACTTCGCCCGCGAGCTGGCGGCGAACATCGTCCGCTCCCCGCACGGCCAGGCCGTCGCCTACCCCGTGGTCGAGTCCCGGCAGGTCGACGGCGTCTGCGACACGGTGATCGCGCCCGCGCCCGGTCTGGACGAGGAGCTGGCCGGACAGGCCCAGGAGCTCGCCCTGCGGCTCGCGAAGGAGCTCGGCGTCATCGGCCATCTCGCGGTCGAGCTGTTCGAGACGACCGACGGCCGCATCCTGGTCAACGAGCTCGCCATGCGCCCGCACAACTCCGGCCACTGGACCCAGGACGGCGCGATCACCTCGCAGTTCGCCAACCATGTCCGTGCCGTCCTCGACCTCCCGCTCGGCGACCCGCGGCCGCGCGGCACCTGGACGGTCATGGCGAACGTCCTCGGCGGGGACTACCCCGACATGTATCAGGCGTATCTGCACTGCATGGCCCGCGACCCCCAGCTCAAGATCCACATGTACGGCAAGGACGTGAAGCCCGGCCGCAAGGTCGGCCATGTCAACACTTACGGCGACGACCTGGAGGACGTGCTGGAGCGCGCCCGTCACGCCGCCGGCTATCTGCGAGGGACGATCGTTGAGTAACCCACTGGTCGGCATCGTCATGGGCTCGGACTCCGACTGGCCCGTCATGGAGGCCGCGGCGCAGGCCCTCGACGAGTTCGAGATCCGGTACGAGGTCGATGTCGTCTCCGCGCACCGGATGCCGCGCGAAATGATCGCGTACGGAGAGGGGGCCGCGGACCGCGGCCTCAAGGCGATCATCGCGGGTGCCGGGGGAGCGGCCCATCTGCCGGGCATGCTCGCCTCCGTCACCCCGCTCCCGGTGATCGGCGTTCCGGTACCGCTGAAGTACCTCGACGGGATGGACTCGCTGCTGTCCATCGTCCAGATGCCGACAGGCGTGCCGGTCGCCACGGTCTCGGTCGCCGGGGCCCGTAACGCGGGGTTGCTCGCGGCCCGCATCCTGGCCACGCATGACGGTGAACTCCTTGCCCGTATGAGGGACTTCCAGCAGGAGCTGAACGACCAGGCGACGGAGAAGGGCAAGCGGCTGCGTACGAAGGTCGAAGGTGCGGCGGCCTTCGGTTTCGGGAAGTAACACCGCCATGGACTTTCTCAGCCGGGCACGGGAACTCCTCGCCGAACACCCCGTCGTCGACGGCCACAACGACCTGCCGTGGGCGCTGCGCGAACACGTCCGCTACGACCTGCACCGTATGGACATCGCCGCCGACCAGACCGGCCGGCTGCACACGGACATTCCGCGGCTGCGCGCCGGCGGGGTCGGCGCGCAGTTCTGGTCCGTGTACGTACGCAGCGACATGGCCGGGGACGAGGCGGTCAGCGCGACCCTGGAGCAGGTCGACGGGGTGCGCCAGTTGCTGGAGCGCTATCCGGCCGACCTGGCCGCCGCAATGTCGGCGGACGACATGGAGAAGGCGCGCGGCGAGGGCCGGATCGCCTCGCTCATGGGCGCCGAGGGCGGGCACTCCATCAACAACTCGCTCGCCACACTGCGTGCGCTGTACGCGCTGGGCGTGCGCTATATGACGCTCACCCACAACGACAACGTTCCGTGGGCGGACTCGGCGACCGACGCTCCCGCGGTCGGCGGCCTGTCGGACTTCGGTCACGAGGTCGTACGGGAGATGAACCGCACCGGCATGCTGGTCGACCTGTCCCACGTGGCCGCGTCCACGATGCGCGACGCGCTCGCCACGTCGGCCGCCCCGGTCGTCTTCTCGCACTCCTCGTCCCGGGCGATCTGCGACCACGTACGCAACATCCCCGACGACGTGCTGGCGCTGCTGCCCGCGAACGGCGGCGTCGCGATGGTCACCTTCGTGCCGAAGTTCATCCTTCCTCAGGCCGTCGCCTGGACCCAGGCGGCCGACGAGAACATGCAGGCGCACGGCTTCCATCCGCTGGACACGACGCCGGACGCGATGCGGATCCACGCGGCCTTCGCGGAGGCGCACCCCCGCCCGGTGGCCACCGTCGCGACGGTGGCGGACCACCTCGACCATATGCGCAAGGTCGCCGGCGTCGACCACATCGGCATCGGCGGCGACTTCGACGGCACGGCCTTCACCCCGGCCGGCCTGGATGACGTGGCGGGCTATCCCAACCTGATCGCGGAGCTGCTGCGGCGCGGCTGGTCGGCGTCCGACCTGGCGAAGCTCACCTGGCGGAACGCGGTGCGCACGTTGCGCGCGGCGGAGGACGTCGCCCGCGATCTGCAGACGCGGTGCGGCCCGTCGAACGCGACGATCGGGCAGCTCGACGGCTGAGTGTGCGGTCCGCTCGACGGCTGAGCGCGGTCCGGGGGTACGGGGTCAGCCCTCATACCCCCGAACGCGCCGAACTCCTGGACCGCTCCTGGCCCGAACCGGACATCGAGGCGCTGACCTGGGGGAACGTATATCGGGTCATGAGGGACACAGATTTCGTGGCCAGGGCGATGCAGTCCCGCAGGTCGGCGTCGACGGCACGGGTGACGACGCTGGACGACGCGTAAGGGCGTGGGGGCCTGGCCACGCTCAGTCCGCGCAGAGGCAGAACGGATGGCCTGCCGGGTCCGCGTACACCCGCCAGGACCGGCCACTGTCGTCCGCGTCCAGCGGCTTCGCGCCCAGCGCCAGCGCCCCCTTCTCCGCCGCGTCCAGGTCGTCCACCGTCAGGTCCAGGTGGAACTGCTGCGACGCGTCGGGCGCCGGCCACTTCGGCGGTGCGAAACCCGGCGCCGCCTGGAAGGCCAGCGGGGCGCCCGGGGCTCCCGTCAGGGAGACCCAGCCGTCGCCGTCGGCCTCGATGTCACCGCCCAGCAGCCCGGCGTAGAAGCGGCCGAGCGCGACAGGGTCGGGACAGTCCAGCACCACAGTCCCCAGCGTGGCGATGGCCATGGTCTGCTCCTCCGTTCGAGTTACTGGTGCATTGCCGCAACCAGTAACGGTTACCTCATGCTCCCGCACCAGAGGTAACGTCGCAACCATGAATGACAGGGCACCCGCACCCGGCGGCCTCGCGCTGGTCGAGGCCCTGGTGAACACGCTGGACATCGAGACCGGCGCCGACTTGCTCGACACCGCTGACGGCCGCGCCGCCTTCGGTCTCGCCGAGCGGGACGTCCCCGCCGCCCGGGAACTCCGGGAGGCCCTGCGGGGCGCCTGCCTCGCGCACGCCGGGCACCGATCACCGGGCCGCTCGCCCGGCGCGCTCGACCGGCTCCTGGCCGGGGCCCCGCTGTACGTCACCGTCGCCGAGGACGGCGCCGCGGCGCTGCGTCCCGCGACCCCGGACGGCCCCCTCGTCTCCCGTATCGCAGAAGCCGTCGCAGCCGCGGCCGCGGGGGGGACATGGGAGCGCCTCAAGGCGTGCGAGGCCAAGGACTGCCACTGGGCGTACTACGACCGCAGCCCGGCCGGCCGCAGCCGCTGGTGCTCGATGGCGGTATGCGGCGCCCGCGCCAAGATGCGCACGTACCGCGCCCGCCGCACGGCAACAGGCTGACGGAGCCACAGGCACCCGCCGCCGCGCCGCGAACGGGCGAAAGCTCAGGCCTCCCGCCGCGCCGCGAGCAGCGAAAGCCCAGGCCGCCCGCCGCACGGCAACAGGCTGACGGACCTCGGGCAGCCCGCCGCCCCGCGAAAGAGCGAGAGGCCAGGCCGCCTGTCGCGCCGCGAGCAGCGAAAGCTCAGGCCCGCGGCCGCCCCATCGCCCGGTACGTCCAGCCCGCCTCGCGCCACTTCCCGCCGTCCAGCGCGTTCCTGCCGTCCAGCACGATCCGGCTCGTCGCGACCTCGCCCAGCGCCGCCGGGTCCAGCTCGCGGAACTCGCGCCACTCCGTCAGGTGCAGCACCACATCCGCGCCCCGCACCGCCTCCAGCGCCGAATCCGCGTACCCCAGCGTCGGGAACATCCGCCGCGCGTTCTCCATGCCCTTGGGGTCGTACACCGTGACCTGGCCGCCCTGCAGATGGATCTGGCCCGCCACGTTCAGCGCCGGCGAATCCCGTACGTCGTCCGAGTCCGGCTTGAACGTCGCGCCCAGCACGGCCACCCGCTTCCCCAGGAAGGAGTCGCCGCCCACCGCGTCCCGCGCCAGCTCCACCATGTGCCCGCGCCGCCGCATGTTGATCGAGTCGACCTCGCGCAGGAACGTCAGCGCCTGGTCCACACCCAGCTCACCCGCCCGCGCCATGAACGCCCGGATGTCCTTCGGCAGGCAGCCGCCCCCGAAGCCGACGCCCGCCCGCAGGAACTTCTTCCCGATGCGCTCGTCGTGTCCGATCGCCTCCGCCAGCTTCGCCACATCGCCGTCCGCGGCCTCGCAGATCTCCGCCATGGCGTTGATGAACGAGATCTTGGTCGCCAGGAAGGAATTCGCCGCGGTCTTCACCAGCTCCGCCGTCGGGTAGTCCGTCACCACGAACGGCGACCCCTCCTCGACCGGCGTCGCGTACACCTCGCGCAGCAGCTTCTCGGCCCGCTCGCTGGTGACGCCCACCACGACCCGGTCCGGGTGCAGTGTGTCCTTGACGGCGAAACCCTCCCGCAGGAACTCCGGGTTCCAGGCCAGCTCAACGTCCCCCGGCGCCTTCTCGGCGAGCAGCGCGGCCAGCCGCTGCGCGGACCCCACCGGGACGGTCGACTTGCCGACGACGAGCGCGGTCCGCTTCAGTACCGGCGCCAGCGACTCGAAGGCGGAGTCGACGTACGACATGTCGCATGCGTACTCCCCGTGCTTCTGCGGGGTGTTCACGCACACGAAGTGAACGTCGCCGAACTCCCCGACCTCCTCCCAGGAGGTCGTGAAGCGCAGCCGCCCGCTCGATCCCTCGATCCCCGCGACATGCCTGGCGAGCAGCTCCTCGAGCCCCGGCTCGTACATAGGGACCCTGCCCGCCGACAGCATCTTGATCTTTTCGGGCACGACGTCGAGTCCGAGCACCTCGAAGCCCAGCTCCGCCATGGCCGCGGCGTGCGTGGCGCCGAGATATCCGGTGCCGATCACGGTGATCTTGAGGGCCATGCGGTGCTCCAGGGAAGTGCGGGCTCGGAATGCGAGCCCGAGCATAGCCGTGCCCCCTTGGGGCACGTTTCCCGCTGTCAGGCCCGCTGTCGCCAAGGTCACGTATGCCTGGCCGCGGCAGGCCTCTAAAATCAGGTTACTTAACGGTAGTTAGCGTTCCTTGGGGAGTGAGAGACCTTGGCCGGATCGACCGGTAACTCGGCTTTTGACCTGTACCGCCCGTCCGAAGAGCACGACATGCTCCGCGACGCCATCCGCTCGCTCGCCGAGGCAAAGATCGCTCCGTTCGCCGCCGAGGTCGACGAGCAGGCCCGCTTCCCGCAGGAGGCCCTGGACGCCCTGGTCTCCGCCGACCTGCACGCGGTCCACGTCCCCGAGTCCTACGGCGGCGCGGGCGCCGACGCGCTGGCGACCGTCATCGTCATCGAGGAGGTGGCGCGCGTCTGCGCCTCCTCCTCCCTGATCCCGGCCGTGAACAAGCTCGGCTCGCTCCCGGTGATCCTCTCTGGCTCCGAGGAGCTGAAGAAGAAGTACCTGGGCCCGCTCGCCAAGGGCGACGGGATGTTCTCGTACTGCCTCTCCGAGCCGGACGCCGGCTCCGACGCGGCCGGCATGAAGACCAAGGCCGTGCGCGACGGCGACCACTACCTACTCAACGGCGTGAAGCGCTGGATCACCAACGCCGGTGTCTCCGAGTACTACACGGTGATGGCCGTGACCGACCCGACCGAGCGCTCCAAGGGCATCAGCGCCTTCGTCGTCGAGAAGTCCGACGAGGGCGTCTCCTTCGGCGCCCCGGAGAAGAAGCTCGGCATCAAGGGCTCCCCGACCCGCGAGGTCTACCTCGACAACGTCCGCATCCCCGCCGACCGCATGATCGGCGAGGAGGGCACCGGCTTCGCCACCGCCATGAAGACCCTGGACCACACCCGCATCACGATCGCGGCGCAGGCCCTCGGCATCGCCCAGGGCGCCCTCGACTACGCCAAGGGCTACGTCCGGGAGCGCAAGCAGTTCGGCAAGCCGATCGCCGACTTCCAGGGCATCCAGTTCATGCTCGCCGACATGGCGATGAAGCTGGAGGCCGCCCGCCAGCTCACCTACGCCGCGGCCGCCAAGTCCGAACGGGTCGACAGCGACCTGACCTTCTTCGGCGCGGCTGCCAAGTGTTACGCCTCCGACGCCGCCATGGAGATCACCACGGACGCGGTCCAGCTGCTCGGCGGTTACGGCTACACCCGCGACTACCCCGTCGAGCGCATGATGCGCGACGCCAAAATCACGCAGATCTACGAAGGCACCAACCAAGTCCAGCGGATCGTCATGGCCCGCAACCTGCCGTAAGCAGGCATGCGTTGGGGCCCGTACCGGACGTTTCCGGCGCGGGCCCCCTTCGCATCGTCGCGTCAGCCGTTCGAGGTGACGGTGACCTTCTCGTCGTTCTGCAGCTGCTGCACCAGCTGCTTCACCTTGGCCTTGTCCCAGACCAGGTTCCCGCCACTACTGCCCGAGATCGGCATGTTCATGGACGTGCCGTTGCCGCCCGTGACGCCCTTCATCGCGAAGAACATCTGGCCCAGCGAATACAGGGACATGTCCTTGTCGACGATCAGGGTGTCCAGGCCCGCGCCCATCGTCGGGTAGAGCTTGAACGGGTTGAGGATCGTGCCCGGCGTCGCCGTCTGGCTCGCCAGGGCCGCGAGGAACTTCTGCTGGTTCTTCGTACGGTCCAGGTCGCTGCCCGCGAAGGCGTATCGCGTCCGCACGAACGCCAGCGACTGCTCGCCGTTCAGCGTCTGCTTGCCTGCCTGGAAGTCCGCGCCCGACTTCTCGTCCTTGAAGGCCTTCGGGATGTCCATCTCCACGCCGCCGATCGCGTCGACGATGTTCGCGAAGCCCGCGAAGCCGATCTCGACGTAATGGTCGATGCGCAGGCCCGTGTTGAACTCGACGGTGCGGACCAGTAGCTCCGGGCCGTCCTCCGCGTACGCCGCGTTCAGCTTCACCCGCCGGCCCTCGGCCGGGAAGAGCTTGCCGGACTCCGAGCCCTTGAAGGACGGTATCTCCACGTCCGAGTCGCGCGGCAGCGATATCAGCGTCGGGCCGTTCGAGCCGTCGTGCAGGATCATCATCGAGTCGGTCCGCTTGCCGTCGGCCGAACCCGTGTGGAGCTGCTTCTTTTCCTCGGCCGTCATGCCCTCGCGGCTGTCGGAGCCCACGATCAGATAGTTCGTACCCTGGCCCGCGCCCGGGCGCTCGATGACCTTGGCGAGGTCGACCTGGCGATTGAGCTTGGAGTCGGCCCAGAAGTACGTGCCGATGGAGACGGCGAGCAGCACGACGACCAGGGTCAGCGAACCGACCTTGAGGCGGCGGCGCCAGTTGGGGGCGGGCCGGCCGGCGTAGGGCCGGCGGCCGTGCGGCGGGCCACCGTCGCCGCCGTAGACCTGGCCCGTGTTGTAGCCGCTGTCGTACCCCTGCCGGTCATAGCCTTCGTCGTACCCTCGGGACTGCGGAGGGACCCCGCCGCGCGGGGGTGCGGCAGGGCGCTGCACATGGCGCATCACGCGCGCCCCCTCGGGCTGAGCGCCGGCGCTGCCGCGGCCGTACCCGGCTGCGTTGCCATTGCCGCGGTCGTCGGACCATCCATCGGGCCAGTCATTCATGCGGACCAGTGTGCAGGGCGGGCCGCCGCCCCTCACAAGGCGGGTGGAGGAATAGGGGCAGGGCTGTTGCGAAGCTGATGCAATGCGACCGCCGTAGACCACCCGCATATGGTTGAGGCCATGACAGACCAGGCCCAGCACCCGGAGGCACAGATTCCGGGCAAGCCCACCTCGGCGTCCCGAACCACCCTCAGTCACATCATGACCGTCAGTGACACCAATCTCCTCGGCACGGTGCACGGCGGCGTGATCATGAAGCTGGTGGACGACGCGGCGGGCGCGGTCGCGGGCCGCCACTCCGGCGGTCCCGCGGTCACCGCCTCCATGGACGAGATGGTCTTCCTGGTGCCGGTCAGGGTCGGCGATCTGGTGCATGTGAAGGCCCAGGTGAACTGGACGGGCCGGTCCTCGATGGAGGTCGGCGTACGGGTCCTGGCCGAGCGCTGGAACGAGTCGACCCCGGCGACCCAGGTCGGCAGCGCCTACCTCGTCTTCGCCGCCGTCGACGGGGACGGCAAGCCCCGACCCGTACCGCCGGTGATCCCCGAGACCGAGCGGGACCAGCGGCGCTACCAGGAGGCACAGATCCGGCGTACGCACCGGCTCGCCCGGCGCCGCGCGATCAAGGAGCTCCGGGAGAAGCACTCGGCGGAGGGCCTGGAGGACTAGGGGGCGAGTCGCGGGGTCTGTGGCGGAGCCCCAGCTATGGGCAGACCACCTGGTCGCCGGTGACCGCGCGGAACTCGCCCGGAGGCGGCTCCTCCGCCCGCACCCGCGTCACCCCCTTGTAGTCCGTCCCGGCCGTCACCTTCAGCGTCCGACCCTGCCCCTTCACCGCCCGCAGCTCGCACCCCGGCAGCGCCGCCGCCAGCGACCTCGCCGAGCGGTCCCAGCGCGGGTCGTACGTCACATAGCTGCGGCGCACCTCGCTGCCGGCGCGGTTCAGCGGAGCGCGGGTCGTGTTGAAGCCGGTGGCGCGCAGCGCGTCGTCGACCTGTCTGCCGAGGCCGTCGGTGAGCGTCCCGTTGTAGACCTGCACCCGGATCTGCCGCGGTGAGACATCGACCACCGCGGCCCGCGGCTTCTTCGGTTGGGGCGGCGCGAGCGGCTTGTCCTCGCGCAGCGTCTGGAACAGCTTCCTCGACTTCGCCTCGTCCCACTTCACCGTCGAGCCGATGCCCCTGACGGGGTCACTGGGGTCGCGCACCGGCACGGATGTGAACTCCGACGAGGCCGCGGTGAAGCCCCGCATCGCCTTGGCCAGGGCGAGCATCTCCTCGGCGCCGAAACCCTTGTCGGCCCGTACGGAGCTGAGCATCGTCGAGGAGACCTCGCGGAGCTTCACCGGGTTCAGCAGCGCACCGCTGCCGGTCGCCTGGTGGATGAGGGCCGCGAGGAAGCGCTGCTGGCGCTGCATCCGGCCCAGGTCGGCCGCCCCGTCGATATGGCGCGAGCGCACGTATTGCAGCGCCTGCCCGCCGTCCAGCTTGTGGGTGCCGGCAGCGAGATTCAGACCTGTGTACGTGTCCTTCATCCGCCGGGTCGTGCAGATCTCCACCCCGCCCAGCGCGTCCACCGTCTTCATGAAGCTGGTGAAGTCGACCTCCAGATAGTGGTCGATCTTCACCTTGGTCATCTGCTCGACGGTCCGCACGGTCAGGTTCGGCCCGCCCTCCGAGTACGTCGCGTTGAGCTTCAACGCGTGCTTCGAGTGGCGCTTGCCGGACGCGTCGGTGTGCGCGGGGACCTCGGCGTAACTGTCCCGCGGCAGACTCACCACGCTGGCGCGTTCCCGGTCCCCCGAGATGTGCACCAGCATGATCGTGTCGGTGCAGCGGCACGGTGCGCCGCCGAGCCGGTACTTGCGCTTCTCCTTCTTCGTGATCTTGTCGCGGCCGTCGGTGCCGACGACCAGGAGGTTCATGCCGTGGCCCGGCTCGGGCCGGTTCTTCATGTCCTTGAACGCGTCCACCCGGCCGATGCCGGTGTCCACACTGGTCACCACCGCATGCCCGATGCCGCCCGCCGCCAGCACCAGGACCGAGAGCGTGGTCGCCACCCGCATGCCCCAGCGGGGCCGCTCGACCGACTGTCTGGTCCGGTACCGGGCGTTTTGCCGGGGACGGCCGGAGGGGGACGGCCGGGAGCGGGGCGGCGTGGGCAAGGGGGGAAACCTCCGCGGGCGACAGGGGGACCCTGCGCACCGTAGGCCCATACAAACTGTGGCGACCGGCAGCGACCCGGCCGCCGCGCGTCCGTGTCCCCCATTCGCGGTAACGTGGCGGGCGATGAACGCCATGCCCCCTGTCTCCGTGATCATGCCGGTCCTCAATGAGGAGCGGCATCTGCGCAGCTCCGTCCGTCACATCCTCGAGCAGGAGTACGACGGCGAGATGGAGGTGGTGATCGCGCTCGGGCCGTCCACGGACCGTACTGACGAGATCGCCGCCGAACTCGTACGGGAAGACCCTCGCGTCCACACCGTCCCGAATCCCACCGGCCGCACCCCGGCCGCGCTGAACGCTGCCATCAAGGCCTCCCGTCACCCGATCGTGGTGCGGGTCGACGGCCACGGCATGCTGTCGGCGAACTACATCGCCACCGCGGTCCGGCTGCTCGAAGAGACCGGCGCGCAGAACGTCGGCGGCATCATGCACGCCGAGGGCGAGAACGACTGGGAGCACGCCGTCGCCGCCGCCATGACCTCGAAGGTCGGCGTCGGGAATGCCGCCTTCCACACCGGCGGCACGGCCGGCCCGGCCGAAACCGTGTATCTGGGTGTCTTCCGGCGCGAGGCGCTTGAGCAGCAGGGCGGCTACAACGTGGAGTTCATCCGCGCCCAGGACTGGGAGCTGAACTACCGCATCCGCGAGGCCGGCGGCCTGGTCTGGTTCTCGCCGGAGCTCAGGGTGCAGTACCGGCCGCGGCCGAGCGTGCGCGCGCTGGCGAAGCAGTACAAGGACTACGGCCGCTGGCGCCATGTCGTCGCCCGTTTCCACGAGGGCTCCATCAACCTGCGCTACCTCGCCCCGCCGACCGCGGTCTGCGCGATCGTCGCGGGCATCGTGGTCGGCGCGGCTCTCACCCCCTGGGGCTTCATCGTCCCGGGCGGCTATCTGGCCGCGATAGCCGCGGGCTCCCTCCCCGCGGGCAAGGGCCTGCCGCTCAAGGCGCGCCTGCAGATCCCTGTGGCGCTGGCCACGATGCACATGTCGTGGGGATACGGCTTCCTCACCAGCCCGCGCGCACTGGCGAAGAAGGTCATAGCGAGCCGCCGCCCGGCCGTGCAGGCCGAGGCCGCCTGAGCCGCCCACGTACGAGGCGATACCTACGACACGCAGGTACGAGAAGAGCCCCGGTGCGCGCCCACTTCGTGGTGAAGGTGACCGCCGTCAGAAGGACGTAAGCCTGAGCAGGCGCTCCTTGGTGGCGTCGCCGTCCTGGGAGGGCCAGGTCCAGTCGAGGCTGCCGGCGGCCTGCAGAGCCGCCTTGACGGTCTGGGGCGATGCCGCGGGGTGGGTGGCCCGGTACAGGGCTGCGCCGCCCGCGACGTGGGGCGCGGCCATCGAGGTGCCGGACATCGTGGCGTAGCCTCCGGAGCTGGAGGTGGAGCGGATGCACACGCCCGGCGCGATCAGGTCGACATCGGCGCCGTAGTTGGAAAAGTTGGCGAAGGTGTCGTCCACGTCGGTGCGGCACGTCGGCCGGCCCAGACCCCCCGGCTTGCCGTCGAAGTCGGCCAGGGCGCTGACCGTGATCACTTCGTCGTACGCGGCGGGGATCATGTTCTTGGCGTCGGCGTGGTCGTTGCCGGCGGCCACGGCGTAGGTGACGCCGGCGGCGACGGAATTGCAGATCGCCTGGTGCATGGCGTCGTTGTTGCTCTTGCCGCAGTTGCCGTCGTCGGTGCCCGAACCGCCCAGGCTCATGTTGGCGACTTCGATCTCGTCGGCGTGCTCGGTGACGTGGTCGATGCCGCAGATGACGGCCGAGATGCTGCCGCTGCCGAGGGGGTCGAGCACCTGCACCGGCCAGAGCCGGACGCCCGGTGCCGTACCGACCACGCCGGTGCCGTTGTCCAGGGCGCCGATGGTTCCGGCGACATGCGTGCCGTGGCCGTGCAGGTCGGAGGGGGGCAGCATGGGCAGCCAGCAGTTTTTGCCGCCGTCCGCGTACACATTCAGGTCGGGGTGGTTCGGGGCGATTCCGGTGTCGATCACCGCGACGTCGGCGTCGACCCGGGTGTCGACACCGTCAATGGCTGCGGTGATGCTCTTGTCGGCCTCCGCCCGGTCCACACCGGTCGGCGTCGACTGGGCGGTGGCATGAACTCGCCGGTCGGGCTCCACCGAACGCACCTGCGGGTCGTCGGCGAGCGTGGCTGCGACGCTCGGGCTCATGGACGCCGAGTAGCCGTGGAGGGCGTAGCGGTACACGTGCTTCACCTTGGCCCCCATGGTGGAGGCCTGCTCGACAGCCGCGTCCACGGCCTCGTTCATGTCGGCACCCTCGGTGGCGGCTGTGTCCTCGAGGGCCACGATGTATGTGCCGGGGATCTGGTCGGACTGTGCGGGCGCCTTGGCCACCGCGGGGGTCTGTGATGCGGCCGCAAGCACGAGCGCAAGGAGGGCGATACCGAAAGTCTTAGGCATCCCGGACCTTTCTTGAGGGCATTGAGAGCCGAGACTCAACCCGATGTCTCTGGGGAGTTCAGGGCATGGCTGCTTCGCTACGGCCCTCACAGCTAGCAGGTTTGCGGCGGTGCGGCAGCCCGACATCCGGCGGTCACCGGATTCTCTGACCACCTGTCAACCATGTGGTCCCATCCGGCCCTCGGGGCTACGACGGTCGGCCGGACCGCCCTCAGCCGTGGCGCGGGCAGGTTTCACTCCACCTGCCGGGTTGCTCGTCGCAGCGCCGCGCCGAGCACCGCGGGCGCCTGGGCCAGCGACGGCCCGTACCAGGTCAGGTGCCGGCCGCTGACCAGCACGGCCGGCAGCCCCGGAAAGGCCTCGGGCCCGTCGTCCGCCGCGAAGCGGTACGGCTCGTCGGGCAGGACCGCCAACTGGGCGCCCGCCTCCCGCAGTTCGTCCACCGGAATGCGTGGATAGCGCTCGGCGTGCCCCGCGTACACGTTCCGGACGCCGAGCCGGGCCAGCAGATCACCGGCGAAGGTGTCGCGGCCGAGCACCATCCACGGCCGTCGCCAGACCGGCACGACCGCCCGCCACTCCCCCACCGGCGCGAGCGCGGACCACGCCTGCCGCGCCTCGTCGAGCCAGTGCGGCCGGGCCTGCCCGCAGACGGTTGCCAGGACCCGCTCCAGCTCGCGGAACGCCTGCTCCAGGTCGCGTATCTCCGTCTCCAGCACCTCGATGCCCGCAGCCCGCAGCGCGGCCAGGTCGGGCGCCCGGTTCTCCTCCTCGTTCGCGATCACCAGATCGGGCCGCAGCCCGATCACCGCCGCCACGTCCGGGTTCTTGGTGCCCCCGATCCGTACGACATCGAGCTCGGCGGGGTGGCTGCACCAGTCGGTGGCCCCGACCAGCAGCCCGAACGCGCTGACGGCCACGGCCTCGGTCAGCGAGGGCACCAGCGACACCACGCGCACCTCGGCCGTCCCTCAGCGCCGGGGCTCGGGGCCCGCGTCGTCGATGTGGTCGGCGACCGAGACGACGAGGATCCGGGTGTCGGGGGCGGTGGCGCGCCACCGGTGCCGTACGCCGCCGGAGAGGAAGAGGGTGTCGCCGCGCGCCAGCCGGTAGGCGCGGCCCTCCGCCTCGACCTCCGCGGCGCCGTCGGCGACGTACATCAGCTCGTCGTTGCGGTGCTGGAATTCGCGTCCCGGATCATGCTCCCCGGTGAATTCCAGCGCCTGCAGTTGATGGTGCCCCCGCACGAGCCGACGGGTACTGGCGCCCTGTGGCAGTACCCCCTCTGCTGCTGCCGCGCGTACGACGTTGACGGTGCGCGCGGCGTCGGACGCGGCCAGCAGCCGGCCGGGGGTGGTCTCCAGGGCGTCCGCGACCCGCTGGAGGGAGCGCATGCTGGGGCGGGCCCGCTCGTTCTCGACCTGGCTGAGGAAGGGCACGGAGAGGCCGCTGCGCGCCGCGACCGAGGCAAGCGTGAGGTCCAGGGCACGCCGGCGCCTGCGCACAGCGGCGCCCACTCGAAGGCGTTCGGTCTCCTTCGGGTCCTTGGCGTCCATCGCGTCCATCGCGTCCCTCGCGTCCCTCGCGTCCCTCGCGTCCTTCGCGTCAATCCGCCGGGCTCCCCCGCCGGGATCCCCTTCCCTGGTCCAGTCTCACCTTACGCAGCTTCTTGCCCGGGCTTCCCTGCAAGTCCGTCCCCGTGGGGGCCGCCGGCAGGGAGACCGGAAAGCCACAAGGGGTGGCCCCGCCACC
>NZ_JBSFMS010000018.1:0-79923 GCF_053599675.1 Streptomyces sp. NPDC000880
GCCGGCCCACCTGCTCGACGGTTCCGAGCACGCCGGTCGCGGGGTAGGTCCCGTCGACGCGCGGAACAAGCAGCACCGTCGGCTTGCTGTCACCGGTGTGAACGAAGCGCTCTCCCACTGAGCTAATCGCCCGGGTGCACCGCAAACATTACCCGATGTCAGCGGGTCCCCCTGACCATTTTCCGGTCACTCCTTGATCTTCCAGGGCATCACGATCCCGAACTTCCAGACGTAGATTCCGACCAGCACCGCGATGATCACGAGACCGATTGTGGTGAGGATGATGTTCCGTCGCCGCACCTTGGGATCGAGCGCTCGCTGGGCCGCCGCGGTCACCTTGCGTTTGGTCCAGCGCAGCACCAACTGTGCCCAGACGAACTCGGTCGCCCAGATCGCGATGCCGCCGAAGATCACCAGCCAGCCGGGGCCCGGCAGCGGCAGCATCACGACGCCTGCGGCGACCACCGCAAGGCCGGCGATGAAGACGCCGACCTGCCAGCTCAGGTGCAGCGGCTTGGAGCGCTTGATGAAGTGGGGCGCCTTCGAGCCGAGCTCCGGCTCCTCCCCGGCCACCACGTCCACCACGTCTCCCGTCCCGTCCCCCGTCGCGGGTTTCGGGTCCGTCGCCGCGACGGCCTCCCCCCGCTCGTCACTCTCCGCATTCATGGACCCAAACTACCGGATTGAGCGCGGTCACCGAAATGGGCGTATAACACAAAGTGAGGCACCGCCGTACGAGCGACATGAAGGATCACAAAACGGTCAGAGGGGTTTACAACGGCACCGTAGGTGGCATGTCGATTTCGCCGACGTGCGAACCCCCGAGCGCACACTGAGCGAAAGGCCCTGGCGCTTATGAACACCACGGTCAGCTGCGAGCTGCACCTGCGCCTCGTTGTATCGAGCGAGTCTTCACTGCCTGTACCCGCGGGCCTGCGGTATGACACGGCCGATCCCTATGCCGTGCACGCCACCTTCCACACCGGAGCCGAAGAGACGGTCGAGTGGGTCTTCGCCCGCGATCTTCTCGCTGAGGGTCTGCATCGGCCCACTGGCACGGGCGACGTCCGAGTCTGGCCGTCCCGCAGCCACGGCCAGGGCGTCGTCTGCATCGCGCTGAGCTCCCCGGAGGGCGAAGCCTTGCTCGAGGCCCCGGCGCGGGCCCTGGAGTCGTTCCTGAAGCGGACCGACGCCGCGGTGCCACCGGGCACCGAGCATCGTCACTTCGATCTCGACACGGAGCTTTCGCACATCCTGGCCGAGAGCTGAGCCAGGCAGCGAGCTGCACGGCGCCGTCCTACTCGGGGAGACGGCGCCGCGCGGACAACCACATACGGCACACACCGGCGCCGTCACCGCGGATTCCATCGCGGCGACGGCGCCGGTGCACTCTCAGCGCGAACCGCTAGAGTCAGCGCAATTCGGCGGGCACCGGCCCGCAGCAGGCCAGGGAGCGAATCGTGCTGATTCCCCACGACACCCGGATCGCCCTCAACACCGTCGTCGATCTGGTGAACACCGCACCGGAGAGCGAGCAGGGCGACGGGCTCGCGGACGTTGCCGCGCTGTACGACTTCGTGCGCAGCCACGACGTCAGCGGCGTGGGCGAACTGAACCAGCGGGACCTCAGGGCGGTGCACAGCGTACGGACCCAGTTCGCGGAGATCTTCGCGGCGCCCGACAGCCGCACGGCGGCCGAGCTGGTCAACGAGCTGGTGGCGGCCGCGGGGACCACCCCGCAGCTCACCGACCACGACGGCTACGACTGGCATGTGCACTACTTCGCGCCGGGCGCGTCCGTTGCCGACCATCTCGCCGCGGACTGCGGGATGGCGCTGGCCTTCATAGTTGTCGCGGGCGAGCAGGAGCGGCTGCGGCGGTGCGAGGCGCCGGACTGCGGGCGCGCGTTCGTCGATTTGTCGCGCAATCGCTCACGCCGCTACTGCGACAGCCGCACCTGCGGCAACCGCCTGCATGTCGCCGCGTACCGCGCGCGCCGCAAGGAAGCGGCCGGCTGAGGCTCACAGCAGGAACAGATCGTGTATCGCGGCCATGAGCAGTAAGAAGCCGATCACCGCGAGGAAG
Organism: Streptomyces sp. NPDC000880; assembly: GCF_053599675.1. Taxonomy (NCBI): domain Bacteria; kingdom Bacillati; phylum Actinomycetota; class Actinomycetes; order Kitasatosporales; family Streptomycetaceae; genus Streptomyces; species Streptomyces sp. NPDC000880. The sequence goes on from NZ_JBSFMS010000018.1 coordinate 2,086, forward strand.
ATCATCAGGGGTGGCTGGGAGAGCGCGAAGAGGCAGCCACGCGGCTCTTCGGTCGGTGCGGGGGCCTGGCCCCGGGAGGTATCGAGCATCTCGGGGTGATGATGTCGCAGCCCGGCCCGTCATGATCGACCAACACGCCCCGCGACTGCGGGAGTTCACTCAGATCCCGTGCTAGATGCCGTGCTTCTTCAGGATCGCCTCGATGTCGCTGAAGTCCTCGCCGGAACCGGCGGCCTTCCCCTTCGTCGCGGGCTGCGCGGCCGGCCGGCCCGCCTGCCCCAGTGAGGGCGCGGAAGCCTCGGACGCGACCGCCTCGCGCTGGGCCGACTTCGCGGCCTTGCGCTCCTTGCGGGTGCCGACGCCGCGCCGTTCGACGGCCCGGGTCGTCATGAAGAGCAGCCACGCGCCGCCCAGCAGGCCGAAGCCGAGCCACGCGGTCGGGCTGAAGGCCGTGTCGACGGCCCATTCGACGGCGCCTGTCAGCACCAGGCCGATCGGGACCAGGGAGTAGGCGGCAATCCGGGTCGCGGCCAGGAAACGCTTGCGGTAGGCCGTGATCGCGGCGACACCCAGGCCCGCCGCGGACACCGCGGAGAAAATGGTCTCGGCAATCATCCGGTCCTCCAGGCTTCGGCGGGCATGGGCGGGTACGTCCCTATCCATCGTGCACCGTCCGGCGGCGCGGGGGCCACGGTCCCGTACGACCTCAGGGAGATCTCCGGGACGACCTCCTCCCCAGGTCCCGGTCCAGGGGCATGCCGGAGGGCTGGGAGACTGGTCCCATGAGCGACTCCACCAACCCCCGCCCCGTCGTACTCGACATCTGGTGCGAGCTCCAGTGCCCGGACTGCCGCAGCGCCCTGGACGATCTGCGGGCCCTGCGCGAGCGCTACGGCGACCGGCTGGAGCTGCGGCTGCGGCACTTCCCCCTCGACAAGCACAAGCACGCCTTCACCGCCGCCCAGGCCGCGGAGGAGGCTGCCGAACAGGGCAAGGGCTGGCCGTATGTGGAGGCCGTGCTCGCGCGTACTGAGGAACTGGCGGCGAAGGGCGAGCCGTTCCTGCTGGAGGTCGCGCGTGAACTGGGCCTGGACGCCGAGGAGTTCGACACCGCCCTGATCGACGGGCGGCACATCCTGATCGTCGACGCCGACCAGGCCGAGGGCAAGGCGATCGGCGTCACCGGCACTCCGACGTACGTCTTCGACGGCGAGCGCCTCGACGGCGGCAAGAGCCAGGACGGGCTGCGGGCGCGCATCGAGGAGATCGCCGACCGGCTGCTCGCCGGCTCCGAGGCGGACTGAAGGATCCGGCGCCCAGGCTAGAGCAGCTGCTTGAAACTGTTGATGTGGGTCGTCCCGTAGCCGAGCGACTCGTAGAGCCGGATCGCCGGGGTGTTGTCCGCGAAGACATGGAGTCCGAGCAGCGGTAGCCCGGCGTCCAGGGCTACTCGTTCGGCGAGGAGTATCAAGGACCGGCCGTGGCCCCGGCCGCGCCGGCCCTCGACGACTTCGACGTCGTACACGTACGCCCCCGGTTCACCGGGGCGCACCTCGCGCCGGCCGACGAGGACGTGGCCCACGACCGCGCCCTCCTGAACCAGGACTTCGAGCCGGATGTCCGGACTGGCAAGGCCGTCGGGCAGGAGCGCGCGGTGCTGGGTCTCCGACTTGGCACGCGCCTCATCGGGCGGGACTCCCCTGTCGATCCAGTTCTGCGCACAGGTCCCGACGGCCGTGGCACGCCACTGCTCGAATTCCGCCTCGCTCATCGGGCGGCCCTCGACATCGGCGGGCAGGGCGGGCGGCCCACCGGGCAGCTCCTTGAGCATGTTGCGGCCGCGCTCGACGTAGCCGAGTGCGGTCACGAGCCTCGCGGCGGCGGTGGCCCCCGGTGCCACGGCGACCTGCACCTGGGTGCAGCCCCAGCCGCGCAGCACCTCCTCGGCGGCGAGCGCGGCGACGGTCCCCCGCCCGCGCCGCCGGTCCGTCTCCTCGATATGGAGCGAGCGGATGGTGCCGGCCGTGGCGCTGAGGGCGGGGAAGGTGGCGATCTCGATCGTGCCGACGGGGCGGCTGTTCACACAGACTTCGTACGAGCGCGACCGCGCGCCGTCCGCCTCGCGCTGAAGCGGCCCGGTCGGCCGCAGGGTGGTGGTCATCAGGGGTGTTGTACCTGCCTGGCGGCCGCCCGTCACCCAGTTTCGCGTGACCGGCCGGGCGTCCGGCCCGCCGTGGAGCGGCAGGGGGCCCGGCGTCCCCCGGGGAAACCGCAGTTACGGAGCCTTCGGATCGCTGTCGGCGGCCGCGCGCTCCTCGAAGATCCGCATCGCCTTGGCGGTCACCGGTCCCGGCGCGTTCGTGAGTTCCCGCCCGTCGATCCGCCGAACCGCCTGTACGTCGCGGAGGGTCGACGTCAGGAAGACCTCATCGGCCCGATCCAGCACGTCGAACGGCAGGTCGGTCTCCCTGGCCCCCGTCCATTCCACGGTCAGCGCGCGTGTGATGCCCGCCAGACAGCCGGAGGAGACGGGCGGGGTGTACAACTCGCCGTCGAGTACGACGAAGACGTTGGAGCCGGTGCCCTCGCAGAGCTGTCCGACGGTGTTGGCGAAGAGCGCCTCGGACGCCCCCTGCTCGCTCGCCCTGGCGAGTGCGACGACGTTCTCCGCGTACGACGTCGTCTTCAGCCCGGCCAGCGCGCCACGCTCATTGCGCGTCCACTCGACGGTGATCACGGCCGTGGTGTCGGGGCGCCGCTTGGTCTCGCCGAGGGCGACAACGAGGCTCGGACCCGCGGTGCCGCGGTCGGAGCCGAGGGGCGAGGTACCGCCCGTGTACGTGATGCGCAGCCTGCCGAGGGCCATGGGATTGGCTTTCAGCACGGCCGCGCAGGCGTGCCGCACCTCGTCGTGGTCCGGGTCCGGCAGGCCGAGGCCGCGGGCCGAGCGGGTCAGCCGTTCGAGGTGCTGGGTGAGGGCAAAGGGCTGCCCGTGGACGGCCTTGACCGTCTCGAAGATGCCGTCGCCCACGGTCAGACCGTGGTCGAACACGGACACCCGGGCGTCGTCGGCGTCCCTGAGTGCGCCATTGACCCAAAGCTTCATCTAGCTGGTCCTTCCGCTCGCCTCGTACGCTCCCGACGCTACCGCGAGCAGCCGGGAAGCCTTCAGTTCGGTCTCCTCCCACTCTCCCTCGGGATCGGAGCCCCAGGTGATCCCGGCGCCGGTGCCGAAGCGGAGCACCGGCCTGCCGACTTGGGCGCGGTCGATCCAGAAGGTGCGTATGCCAACCGCGAGCTCGCCGGTGCCGCGGTCCGCGTCGACCCAGCCGATGCCTCCGCAGTACGGTCCGCGGGGCGCCGTCTCCAGCGCCTCGATGATCTTCAGAGCGCTGGACTTGGGCGCGCCGGTCACCGAGCCCGGCGGGAAGGTGGCCGCCAGGAGTTCCTGCCAGCCCGCCTTGGGCCCCAGCTCCCCGCGCACGGTGGAGACGAGGTGCACAAGACCGGGATGTGGCTCGACCGCGCACAGCGCCGGGACGGTCACCGTGCCCGTGGCGCAGATCCGCCCCAGGTCGTTGCGGACCAGGTCGACGATCATCACGTTCTCCGCGTGGTCCTTCTCCAGCAGATCGTCGACAGTACGTCCGGTGCCCTTGATCGGCCCGGACTCGACGGTATGCCCGTCCCGGCGCAGATACAGCTCGGGCGATGCGGTGGCGATCTCCACGCCGTGCGCGGGCAGCCGAATGGTTCCGGCGTACGGAGCGGGGTTGCCGCGCGCCAGCAGGGCGGTCAGCACGTCGACGTCGGCGGCGTCCGGGTCGGGCAGCGGCGCGGAGAGAATTCGGCAGAGGTTCGCCTGATAGACCTCGCCCGCCGCGATGTGGTCACGGATGCGCCGGACTCCGGCGGAGTACGCGGCACGGCCCAGGGAGGACGTCCAGTCGCCCGCCTCCGGGCCCCGCCAGCGACCCGGCACGGGCTCAGGCACCGGCTCCGTACGCACTTCGCCGAAGCGGGCGCAGGTCAGACCACCCTCGAAGTCTGCGGCGACCGCCCAGAAGCCGGCGGAGTCGAGTGCTTCGGGGTCACTGGTGACATCCCGGAGGTCTGATGCGAGGAGGCTGCCGAAGCGGGCCAAAGGAGCGAGGTCATGCACGTCTGTGAGTCTATGGCGGGCGCCGATGAGCCGCTTCGACGTGAACACACCTCAGCACGCTGCGGAAACGCGTTTTTGTGCTGGCCCAGGAATCCGCTAGAGTTCCCTACGTCGCCGGGACGCGTAAGCGGGCCGGAACCGACAAGCGGACGTGGCTCAGTTGGTAGAGCATCACCTTGCCAAGGTGAGGGTCGCGAGTTCGAATCTCGTCGTCCGCTCGAAGGGGGATTTTCCCGAACCCCTGCACTCAGGGTGGAGTGGCCGAGAGGCGAGGCAACGGCCTGCAAAGCCGTCTACACGGGTTCAAATCCCGTCTCCACCTCCAAGGACGATTAGCTCAGCGGGAGAGCGCTTCCCTGACACGGAAGAGGTCACTGGTTCAATCCCAGTATCGTCCACTGGATCCGCGAGGATCCTCCCCTGGTCTTCGGCATGGGGGACCCCGGCGCGATTAGCTCAGCGGGAGAGCGCTTCCCTGACACGGAAGAGGTCACTGGTTCAATCCCAGTATCGCGCACGCACTACAAAACAAGATTGTCCCGCGCGATTAGCTCAGCGGGAGAGCGCTTCCCTGACACGGAAGAGGTCACTGGTTCAATCCCAGTATCGTCCACTGGATCCGCGAGGATCCTCCCCTGGTCTTCGGCATGGGGGACCCCGGCGCGATTAGCTCAGCGGGAGAGCGCTTCCCTGACACGGAAGAGGTCACTGGTTCAATCCCAGTATCGCGCACGCACTACAAAACAAGATTGTCCCGCGCGATTAGCTCAGCGGGAGAGCGCTTCCCTGACACGGAAGAGGTCACTGGTTCAATCCCAGTATCGCGCACCAGCCAGAGCCCCCGGCCGCATCCATGGCCGGGGGTTCTGTCGTTGCCGGGCCCGGCCCAGCCAGAGCCCCCCGGCCGCATCCATGACCGGGGGGTTCTGTCGTTGCCCGAGCCCCCTCACCCCGTGAAGAGCTGGGTGGCCTTGCGGATCAGCTCGTACAGGCCGTAACCGAACGGCACGGCGACCCAGAGCCAAACCGCGGCGCCGAGCGCCCTACGACTCCTGGTGCTGGCGCTCATGGAGCGTCTCCTTCTGCTGCGGCTCGTGGAAGCGGGAGTGGACGGGGCGTACGAGTTCGTTGGCGAGGAAGCCCACCGCCAGCAGTCCGATCATGATGTACAGCGATGCGGCGTAGAGGCTGGGGCCGGTGCGGCCGGCCGATTCCTGGCTGTCGGCGACCCAGTTGACGATCAGCGGTCCGAGGACGCCGGCGGTGGACCAGGCGGTGAGCAGCCGGCCGTGGATCGCCCCGACCTCGTACGTGCCGAAGAGGTCTTTCAGATAGGCCGGGACGGTCGCGAATCCGCCGCCGTAGAAGGACAGGATCACCAGCGCGCAGACGACGAACAGCGGTTTGGAGTCGTTGCCGAGCTGGGCGATCGCCAGGTACATCAGCGCGCCTATGCCGAGGTAGACGCGGTAGATGTTCTTGCGGCCTATCAGGTCCGAGGTGGAGGACCACAGGATGCGGCCGGTCATGTTCGCGAGCGAGAGCAGGGCGACGAATCCGGCTGCGGCGGAGGCGGTGACCGCGGCGGATGTGTCGGCGAAGAAGTCCGTGATCATCGGAGCGGCCTTCTCCAGAATGCCGATGCCCGCCGTGACGTTCATGCAGAGGACCACCCACAAGCACCAGAACTGCGGGGTCCGCAGGGCGTTCCGCGCGGAGACCTGGGCAGTGGTGATCAGGGCGCGGGTCTGTTGCTTCGGCTGCGGGCCTGCGGGCTGCCAGCCCGGTGCCGGTACGCGTACGAGCGCGACACCGAGGGACATGAACACGGCGTACGCAAGACCGTGGACGAGGAAGGTGGTGGCGATGCCGGAGCTGTCCGAACCGAAGGTTTCCAGCATCTGGGTGGACCAGGGGGACGCGATCAGCGCTCCGCCGCCGAACCCCATGATGGCGATTCCGGTGGCCATGCCGGGGCGGTCCGGGAACCACTTCATGAGGGTGGAGACCGGCGAGATGTAGCCGATTCCGAGGCCGATGCCGCCGATGAAGCCGTAGCCGAGGACGACGAGCCAGTACTGGCGGGTGGCGGCACCGAGGGCGGCGACCAGGAAGCCGGAGGAGAAGCAGACGAGGGAGACGAACATTGCCCAACGCGGGCCGTTGCGTTCGACGAGAGTGCCGCCGAAGGCCGCGGAGAGGCCGAGCATGACGATGCCCAGCTGGAAAGGGAGAGCGCTGGCGGTGCCGGAGATGCCTAGCGATGACTCGAGCGGAGGCTTGAACACGCTCCAGGCATAGGCCTGTCCGATGGAGAGATGGACCGAGAGCGCGGCGGGTGGGACGAGCCAGCGGCTCCAGCCCGGCGGTGCGACGGTGCGGGACCGGTCGAGAAAGATCATGTTCCGAACCTTAGACATCGACCATGTGCATGACTAGATGGTTGACGAGATCAACGAAATCCAGTCGATGGTATGCAATGCGGGCCCAGGCTCAGTGCCCGGGCCCGCATTGCGGTTTCAGGGGTGGTTCAGGTGGCCGTTCAGGAGGGTTCAGGAGGAGAAGAGCATCCGGCCGAAGCTCTTCTGGCGGTGGTGCCCGCCGTGGTGTCCGCCGTGGTGCGGCGCGCCCCAGGCGGGGGCGGGGGCGGCCGGGTAGGCCTGCGGGGCGGGCGGCGGGGGCGGAGCCTGGGTCCACTGCGACTCGAGGCGGGTCAGGGACTCCAACTCGCCGTAGTCGAGGAATATCCCCCGGCAGCCGCTGCACTGCTCGATCTGGACGCCGTTGCGGTTGTACGTGTGCATCGCTGCATGGCACTTGGGACACTGCATGGTCTGCTCAGCTCCTCGCCGTTGGTCGACGTCGCCCGGATGCGTGCCCGGTGACGAGGAGTTCAGACTACGACCCGGGCCCGAACTCCAACTCGGGTGGGAGGGCCGCGATTCGGGCGCAGGCGTCGATCACGATCTGCTCGACGTCGTCCGGATCGCGGTGTTCCGCGGCGGATTTCGCCAGGGCGAGGGCGGCCGTCTGGATGGTCAGTGCGCGGGCGGGGACGTCGAGTTGGGGCCAGGGGTCGGCGTCTGCGCCGACCGCCGGGCCGTCTGCGGCTGTGTACGCGCCGAGGAACCGCTGCCAGATCTGTGCGGGCAGCAGACCGGCGGCGTACCAGGCGGCGGGGCGCGCCAGGTCCCAGGCGGGGTCACCGAGGCCGAGATCGTCGACGTCGATCAGCAGCCAGGGGCCGGCGGGGGCGGGGTGGCGGACGAGCTGGCCCAGGTGGAGGTCGCCGTGGCAGAGGGCGCTTCTGCGGGGGGAGGCCGCCTCGTCGCGTGCCCAGGCGGGGAGTCGCTCCCAGGCCCGCTGGACGATGGCGGCCGCGGGGTGGTCCGCCGCCGCACGCATCCGAGCAAGGGCCCGGGCGGCCTTGGCGGGGCCGCGCATCGGCGGGAGAGGGCCGGGGAGTTCGGCGGGCTCAACGCGGTGGAGCCGGGCGAGCAGCACCCCGGCGTCCTCCCAGGGTGCGGCGTCGGGGTCCGTGGGGTCCACGGGGACGCCGTACGGCCAGGCCGTGACGGGCCGGCCGTGCACATCCCGTACGCGGAGCGGAAGCGGTGGAAGCAGGATCCCGGCGAGGCGCGGGTGCGCGGCGGCGGCGATGCGGGCGCGGTGTCCGTCCGGGTCGGTACCGGGTGCGTGCGCCTTGGCGACGGCTTCCCCGTGCCGTACGACGGCGCCGTCGTCCCGGTCCGCGAGCACGGCCTCATCCCGCCCACAGGCGCGGCAGGCCGGACGCGGACCTGGCAGATGCGCGGCATCGCGGGCGGCATCGGCGAGCGCGCGTACGACGGATGCGGTCACGGTCTCCCCCGGGGCTGGTGCGGTCCGGCTGGGAGCGTACGCGGTGGGGCGGGCCGTTTCCCCTACCCGCCCCTTCCCGAAACTGTGGGCTGACGCCCCCAGACCCCCGGAGGGGGAAGGTTACGTGGGGAGCTGACGCGCCCCCACACCCCCCGGCGCCAGCCTCGCGGCGCAGAGCACCGCACCTCCGGGCACGAAGGGTTGGTTGGGGCTGACGCCCCCACGCCCCAACGCGCCGGCCAGGCGGCGCAGAGCCCCGCCCCACGGCGTGAAGGGTTATGTGGGCGCTGACACCCCCCGGTCGCACCGGGCGAGGGTGCGAGAGTTAGGTGGGCAGCGCGATGGCCGGTCAGCTCCCCAGCTGACCGGCCAAACGCTGCCGTCCGCCGCACCCCCGTCCCCACGGGGTTGTTGGCCGGATGTCCCCGACCCGGACCGCTCTTCCGGGCCCGGGGCGCCGCTCAGCGCCCCAGCATCACGCCCACGGACGACGCTTGTGTGACCACTGCTTCCCAGCCGCCGAAGGCGACCACGAGCAGTGCCGCCAGAGGATAACCATGGCCGTCGCCACCAGCGGGTGGCGCCTGCCTGACGGACGGCCGCCGAACGCAGCGAATGCCTTGCGTCCCTGCGTGCGGATGATGGTCCGCGATGCCGTGTCCGCCATGGTCCCTCTCCTGTTCGTATGGGCAGCGGCGGGTGTATGACCTCGGGGGACGAGTGCTGCACCCGCCGCTTGACTTCAACACTAGGGAAGCGACAAGGCCCAGGCGTCATGCCCGCGTACCGATTGCCGGGCCTCCCGGAGGATGAGCTGCCACCCAGGGGTGTACTCCTCTGGGTGGAGACGCCGACCTAGGCCTTGGGGTCTACCCGGAGGGGACGCTCCGATGAGTCCTCCCGCGGCACCGGCTGCTCGACCAGCGCCAGCACCCGGGTGGCCATGAAGCGGGCCGTCCGCACCACCCCACCGCTGCGGGTGACTTCGCTCACTTCCACCACCCCCCTGCGCACGGCCGTCTCGACCCTGCGACCCGCCCGGCTTGCTACCACTTCGTACGTACGCGTCGTGTCTCCCGCGTCCACGACTATCTCCACCCGGTCACCCTTCACTAATCCAATCCCCCTTCTGCGACGGACCTTTGAGATCTCGCACGGGCTCGGGGCGACGGATCCGCCGTCCCCTGACCACTCTTCAAGTTTCCCACCCGGCACTGACAATCGATCGGGCCTTGAGGGCGCGGCCTATGAGCACACCGGGGCAGGGATACGTAAGCTGTGCCACGTCAAACGGACGACCGTGGCAGCGGGGGTGGGGTCTCCCCACCGTAGGTAGGGGACGGACATGGCGATGATGCGGCTCCGGCGCGAGGATCCGCGTGTCGTCGGCTCGTTCAGGCTTCACCGGCGGCTCGGTGCGGGTGGCATGGGCGTCGTCTACCTGGGCTCCGACCGCCGCGGGCAGCGCGTCGCGCTGAAAGTGATCCGGCCGGATCTGGCGGAGGACCAGGAGTTCAGGTCGCGGTTCGCGCGCGAGGTGTCGGCCGCGCGGCGGATCCGCGGCGGCTGTACGGCACGGCTGGTGGCCGCCGATCTCGAGGCGGACCGACCGTGGTTCGCCACCCAGTACGTCCCCGGTCCCTCCCTGCACGACAAGGTCGCCGAGGACGGCACGCTGCTGGCCGCCGAGGTGGCCGCGGTCGGCGCTGCGCTCTCCGAGGGCTTGGTCGCGGTGCACGAGGCCGGTGTCGTGCACCGGGATCTGAAGCCGTCGAACATCCTGCTCTCCCCCAAGGGCCCCCGGATCATCGACTTCGGCATCGCCTGGGCGACCGGCGCGAGCACGCTGACGCATGTCGGCACCGCGGTGGGCTCGCCCGGTTTCCTCGCGCCGGAACAAGTGCGCGGCGTTGCGGTCACCCCGGCCACGGACGTCTTCGCGCTGGGCGCCACGCTCGCGTACGCGGCGATGGCCGACTCGCCCTTCGGACACGGCAGTTCGGAGGTCATGCTGTACCGGGTGGTGCACGAGGAGCCGCAGCTGTACGGGGTCCCGGACGCGCTGGCTCCGCTCGTCCGGGCCTGTCTGGCGAAGGATCCCGAGGAGCGCCCGAGCACGCTGCAACTGTCAATGCGGCTCAAGGAGATCGCGGCACGGGAGGCCCAGGGGCTGTCCGAGGGCCGGCCGCCGGCCCAGCGCGAGCGCATCGAGCAGGACCGTCCGACCTCGCGCTACACGCAGCGGACCGAACGCGCGGAGCGGACCGAACGCATGGAGCGGCTTACGGCGGGCACGCCGGCGCCGCGCCCGCAGCAGCCGTCGCGCACCGGCGGCACCCGCCCCCAGTCGCCGCGCAACACCTCACGTACGAACGGCCGTCAGGGCACCAGGCCCGGCGTCCGCACGACGTCGGCCGGGCGGCGGCCCGCCAACCCGCGGCTGCTGCGGCAGCGCGTCATCGTCTTCTTCGTGGTGACGCTGATCGTGGCTCTGGGGATCGCGGCGGCCCAGCAGCTGTAGACCGGCCGGGGCTCAGGACTGCGGGCGGCCCGTCACCACCGCGTAGAACGTGACCGCCGCGGCCGCGCCCACATTGAGCGAGTCCACTCCGTGCGCCATCGGGATGCGCACCCACTCGTCGGCGGCGACGAGCGCCTGGGTGGAGAGTCCGTCCCCCTCCGCGCCGAGCATCAGCGCCACCCGGTCGAGCCGGTGCGGGCCGCATCGTCGATCGCGGCGGCCTTCTCGTCGGGGGTGCGGGCAAGCAGCTTGAAGCCCGCTTCCCGTACGGATTCCAGGCCCCCCTCGGCCAGGATTCGAGGCGGGCGTACGGAACGGAGAAGACCGCGCCCATGGAGACCTTCACGGACCGGCGGTAGAGCGGGTCCGCGCAGTCCGGCGAGAGCAGCACAGCGTCCATGCCGAGGGCGGCGCCGCTGCGGAAGAATCGCGCCACCTGTTGACTGAACTATGGACGGAGTTTTCCCAGGTCAGTGCTATGTGGCGGGATCGTCGTTGAGTGGGCCATGTCGGTCGACCGCCAGCTCGAAGCCTGTCGGCAGCTCTGTGAGCTGCGCGGCTGGACCGTCGTGGGGGCGCTCTGCTGGCCGATCGTCTAGCTCGCACTCGACCTGCTGGCCTGGATGCCCATGCTTGCCCTGACCGGCAAACCCCGACTCTGGGAACCGCGCCGGCTCCGTCTTCGACTCTTCTCGGCCGCCGCCCAACTGATCACCACCGCACACCGTCGGCATCTGAGGTTCACCCAACACTGGCCCTGCACCGAACCTGTTCAGTGAAGCCAGGCGTGCACCCCCGCGGTGGGCCGTCCAACCCATTGGCAGTGAAGGAGGGGACTGGCCAATCCGCCAGTCAGTTTTCCGACCATCGGGCCGCGGTCGACATGTTGCCGACGTCAGTCGAGGACTTCGGTGACGGCTGCGTGGGCGGCATGGGGTGAGGCTCTCCTGGCTGGCTTCCAGGGCGCGCAGATCGGCGGGCTCCACTTCAGCGCCCGGGCCAAGCTGTACGAGAAGGAGCAAGCCGGACAGGACTGGACTCGGGAACAAGTGTGACGTTTCGCCATATCGGCGCGGTGTGCTTGGCCGGGAGGGGCCGGATCACACCCGGCTGGGCGACTCCCTCAGGACCAGAGTCATCACATGGTGGATGTGCTCGAACAGCGCCTCCGCGGCCCCGCGCGCGTCGCCGGTGCGCACGGCCTCAGCCACCTGGAGGTGCTCCTGAGCGCAGACCACGGAATCGCCGGAGGCCGGCACATCTCGCCTGCGCAGCGCCGAGGTGAGCACCAGTGCGTCGTTGACGGCCCGCGTCAGCAGGAGATTCTGGCCCGCCCTCGCGATGGCCATATGGAAGTCCATGTCGTGCCGTTGGAACCCCATACTGTCGCCGACGCGTGCGCTGGCCAGCGACGCCTCCGCAGCCACGACGATGTCGTCCCGTTCCGCAGTGCTCGCCCGAGAAGCGGCGTACCCGATTGCGGTGCGCTCCAAGCCGGCCCGCAGTTCGTATGCGTCCCGGATGGCGCCGGCCGACGGCTTGACCACGCGCAGACTCCGCCCGATGGGCTCGACCAGCCCCGACTGACGCAACCGGAGCAGCACCTCACGGACCGGCGTCTTGCTCACTTGCAGTTGCGCGGCCAACCTGGCCTCGCTGATCCGGCTCCCAGGCTCCAGCGTCTTCGACACAATGGCGTCCCTGATCGCCTCGAACACCTTTTCGGTGATGCTTTCCGGCTTAGCCGCAATGGGTTGGAGTCCGATGCTTGACATGCTGGAAACATATCTCATATATGCAGCGCTGGCGCACGCCCCCAGGTTAGCGCCCGTACGGATTCAGCCAACGTCTGGCCAGCGCTTCTCTTGCGAAGCCGGCGTGCCGCGCCGAGCCGATGACCAGGCCGCGACGTACTGAGGAGTCAGTCGAGAGCCTTCCACGCGACGACACTTACAGGCGTCAACTTCGCCTGTGGGGCGGATTTTCGGCGTTCCGGGGCGGCGATCATCCGCGCCGGGAACGCCGGCAGGCCACCGAGCGTGTCTGATGAGCGTCCTGACTGCCTGCGCTGGTGGTCCTGCCGCCCGTCAAGCGAGTGCGCAACGCCCGCACAGCCGGGGTCGCGTGACGGCAATCACGTAGAGTTCTTCCGCCCGGGGTGGGTCGGCGACGGATTCGGGCCGGCGCCAGCGACCACGTCGAAGGCATGGCGGCGGTGCGCAGCGAAAGAGGTCGAGTGCGGCTGAGGTATCGCGGGCGCGCAGGGCACTGACCAGCTCGCGGTCCTCGCCAGGGATGACGGCGTCCTCAGCAGCTGATCAGGCAATTAACGGGCACCAGATGGCCTTTTATACGTCGGCCGGAGCCGCCGTCCACCGCTCTACCCGGGCGAACCGTCCGGGATTTGGGGCCATCACCTCGTCGATGAGCGCACGCCACCGGTCGACTGGAGTACTAAGCTGCGGATGCCTTGATCGCCCGCTGGAAATCGGACAGGGCCACCCGCACGGCGTCTACACAGATGGCCAGCAGCTGGGCTCCGCGCTCGGCCGAACCGCCGCTCGGGTCATCGCTGAACCCGTCCCCGCCGCGGAACGGTCCGGGCGTGGCGAGGCGGTAGGTACGCGGCTGGGGCCAGCCCGCTTCGGGACGCGGTCGCTTCGGCGCCGCGTCCAGCCGGACCAGATGCGGGTACGCGGCCAGCATCAGCGACGTTTCGAACGCGCCTGCGTGGCCGGGCAGTTCGCCCAGTTCGGTCGCTCCGGCGGCGACCAGCGCGTTGGCCGCGGTCTGGAAGTAGGAGCCGCCTGCGACGCACGCCTGTCGTCGCAGTCCGACGTCACGCGCGACGAGCTGCACTATCTCAGCGTTGCCTCCGTGCCCGTTGAGCAGGAACACTCCGGCGAAACCGCTGACCAGCAACGAATCCACAAGATCGCCCAGCCCGGCGAGAAGTGCACCGGTGTCCAGCGAGGCGGTGCCGCCGAAGGGGAGGTGATGGTGCGAGCAACCGTAGGCGAAGACCGGCGCGACGACGGCATCCGGGAGATCGGCCGCCGCAGCGCGGGCGATGTGCTCGGCCAGCAGCGTGTCGGTGCCCAGCGGCAGGTGCGGGCCATGTTGTTCGAGCGCCCCCACGGGGAGCACCACTACCGTTCGTGCCGCGTGCTGCGCGGCCTCCTCCCGGGTCCATTCCGACAGCAGGGAACTCGGTATGGGCACTGCATTCTCCCTCAACGATCGATCCGGAACCGGTCCAGCGCGGCGGCGTCGACCGTGACGCCCAGGCCTGGCCCGCTCGGCACCGCGAGCCGGCCTTCCTCGATCCGCAGTGGTTCAGCCAGCAGGTCTTCCGCGTGGTAGGCGAAACCGCAGACGTCACTGGCGAGCGGGAGGTCGGGCACCGCGGCGGCCAGGTGGGCGTTCGCCGCGGTCCCCAGGCCGAGTTCCGGCATGCTGCCGATCCAGATGGACATCCCCGCAGAGCGCGCGAGCTCCGCAATCTGACGTGCCGCCCACAGCCCGCCCGCCTCGCTGAAATACACATTGAGCACGTCCGCCGCGCGGTTGCGCACGATGTCCAACGCGTCGTGGAACGACCACACGCTCTCGTCCGCGGCAAGCGGGATCTCGGACCGCCCGCGCAGTTCGGCCATGCCGGCCAGATCCCTGCCCGGAAGGGGTTGCTCGACGAGCTCGACATCGTATTCGGCAAGCTGCGCCAGTCGGCGCGCGGCGATCGGGACCGAGCGCCAGGCCTCGTTGACGTCCACCCGGATGGCGACATTCTCGCCGACGGCGTAGCGCACCGCGGCCAGCGCGGCCCGGTCCTGCGCCCATTCGCGGCCTATCTTCACCTTCAGTGTCCGGAACCCGGCCTCGGCCTGCTCGCGCGCGTCTTCGGCCATGGCGGCGGGATCGTTCATATGCAAGGAGAAGCTGAGGTCGATCCGGTCGCGCACGGCCCCGCCCAGCAACTGGTGAACGGGTACTCCGGCGGCCTTGCCGCAGATGTCGAGCAGGGCCATTTCGACGCCGGCTCGGGCGGGTGCGTCGAACCGAGCCGGCATCAGGTGTTCCATGCGCTGGGACAGCAAGGTGATCGCGGTCGGGTCGGCGCCGATCAGCGCCGGCGCCAGGATCGTGTTGACGTCGGGGCACAGTCCACTGCCCTGACGCCACCAGACCAAGCAGATTTCGCCCCAGCCAGTGATCCCGGCATCGGTGTCTATGCGGACTATCCCGGCCTCGGTGTGCTCGCGGAGGCCGAAAGCGCTGCGGGCCGGGCGCGCCCGCGGGAGCCGCACGGGGATCGCTTCGATGGCGACGATTTTCATGCGGGCACCTCGGTGAGGACGCCGTCGCGGACTTCGACACGCAGGATCCTGGCGAGGTTGTCGTACAGGATCGCGTCGCGGACGTCCTCGGGAATGTCGGCGTGCACGACGGCGCCGAGGATCAGCCCGGGTTCGATGAAGGGGCTGTCCGATCCCCAGGTGAGGCGGGTCTTGTCCGCGCGGGCGGCGAGGTGCTCGACCGCCCAGCAGTGTCGCTGCATCGCGGTCATGTCCAGGACGACATTCTCGGTGCGCTCGACGAGGGCGACCGCTTTGTCCAGCCCGAGGTCCAGTCCGGCGTGCCCGAGCAGGAGGGTGGCGCCCGGGTAGGTCTTCGCGAGGCGTTCGAACACCTCCAGGCGGTCGCCGGCGAAGTAGCTGTGGAACAGCACGGGGAGCCGGTGCTCATCGGCGTAGCGCCACATCTTCTGATATCCGGGCCCGTTGAGGGGGTAGTCGCCGTGCAGTTCGGGATGCACCTTGAATCCGCGGAACCCGGGTTCCGCGAAGCAGGTCTCGATCTCGGCCTCGACGGTGTCGGGATAGTTCGGGTTGATCACGCAGAACCCGATCAGCCGGTTCGGGTGCCGGCGGACCGCGTCGATGACCACTCCGTTCCCGTAGTGGTGATCGGCGGAGATGCCGGCGTGGTGGCTGACGCAGGCCACGTCGATGCCGACCGCGTCGAACCGTTTGACCATCCCGTCGGCGTCGTTGTCGGCGATATGGAAGTTGCGGTAGAAGCCCATGTGCGCGTGACCGTCGATGATCGGGGTCCTCTTGGCGAAGGCTCGGTACGTTGCGGTCCGATCGGTCACAGCTGAGCTCCTTCCAGCAGGCGTGCCAGGTTCCCGGCCGCGATGAGGGCTTTGTCCTCGTCGGAGACGGACGCCGTCGCCACGTGGTAGGCGGCCCCGGCGAGCGTCCAGTAGGGGAAGCCGGAGCCGAACAGCATGCGGTGTGCTCCGAACTGGGAGCAGATCCGTTCGATGCCGTTGTGCACCCAGTAGCCGCCGGTCTCGATGTACACGTTGGGCGCACGTTCGAGCAGCGGGTACAGGCCACGGTCGCTGCGTCCGCCGGGCCTGATCAGGATGAGCGGCAGGTCGGGGAAGGCGTCGGTCATGTCGTAGAGGCCCCGCCAGTCCGCCTCGTCGCGCCGTCCGAGGTCGAAGTCCACGAACACGGGAACCCGGGCGGCCTGCAGTACTTCGAAGAGGTTACCCAGCACGCGGGGGTCGAACGGATACCGGTGGACGCCCGCAGAGGGAAAAACCCGGACACATCGGGCGCCCCGTGTCTGGAGCTGGCTCAGTACCTCCGTGGGCTTCCACAGCTCTCCTGTGTGCTCCGGGAGCAGAGTGAGGCAGGGGACGAAGCGGTCTCCGGCGGGGAGCTCGTCGGCCAGCAGGTCGTTGCCTATGGAGGGCGAGTACTCCTTGGCCGCGACATGGGTGACCACGCCGCGAGCGATTCCGATCCTGTCGTGCTCCGCCCCGAGAACCGCCGGGGTCACCCGGTGCGGGAAGAACTTCGGCACTGCCACCTGGCCGACGAAGTTATTGCAGTCGAAGAAGGTCAGGTCGGGCATCAGGCACCGACCCTGCCGGGCCCGGCGGGCGACGTGCCCGTCAGCAGCTGCCGGATGTCCTCGGCGTAGGCGACCTCGGAATCGTCCTGGGGCTGGTAGCCGAAGACCTTCCGGGCCGAGGTCAGCGACCAGAAGGCCCGGGAGTTGTCGCTGATCCCGTAGACGACCTGCCAGGGAATGCCGTGCTCGTTGCGGATGTCCTCCGTCTCGACGCAGCGGAGGAACAGCTGCTGGGCGTCGCGGGCCGACAGCCAGGCGCCGAGGTCCCGCTTGTAGCGAGCCAGTCCGGTGGGGTAGTCGGGGCCGGGCTGCGGCGCCGGAGGCTCATCGGCCGAGTAGGTCGACGCGTCAATGTCGCGCGGGGCGCCGATCCGGACCTGCACCACCTCGAGGCTGCGACCGAGCGCCCCTGTGGCGTATACGAAACCCAGATGCTCGTAGCACGCCTTGGACCAGCCGTAGAAATTGTCGGCCAGGGGCAGCTCATCAGGGGTGACGACGTCCTTGAGCCCCTTGTGGACCAGCGCGTGCTCGTACCAGTCGGCAGCGTGGTTGGAGCTGGCCACGACGACCCGTCTGACCCCGGCGTCGTGAGCGCAGCGGTAGACGTTCTGGCTCATCCGGATGTTGCCGAATTCGATCTCGAACTTGTCGATGTGCGGAACGGTGTTGTCGTAGTTGCTGCCAGGAGCCGAGTGTCGGTAACCCAGGTGCAACACGGTGTCAACGCCGTCGAAAAGACCGTCCAGTTCGGACCGGTCGGTCGTACTCAGATCGGCGATCTGCACGCCGTCTTCCTTGCCGGGCTTGATGTCCACGAGCCGCAGGCGGTAGCGCTCGCGCAGTGCGGGCAGTAGCTGGTCGGCCATGTAGCCGGTGGCACCGGTGACGAGCATTAGGCGATCCGATTGTGCTGTGCGCAAGTCGAACTCCCTTTACATGCGGGTGGGTTGCGCAAAGTAACTGCTGTGTCATGTGCGGCAACCGTCGCGAGATGAACGCAGTGGGATGAACCGAGGCTTGTCGGCAGACCATACACCGTGTACGGTCCCCGTCCAGATGCCAGATGCCAGATGCCAGATGCCAGATACGGATACGAGATATCAGATGCTGTGAACGGAGGCCTGCATGTCCCGTCCCCAGTTGCGCCCCCTGCGATCCAAGCCGGAAAGCCTGACCGACATGGTCACCGACGCGATCAAGGAGGCCATCGTCGGGAAGGAACTCGCGCCCGGGACCCGGGTGTCCGAGGCGATGCTGGCCACGCGTCTGGAGGTCAGCAAGACCCCGGTCCGCGAGGCCCTCCTTCGGATGAGGCATTTAGGGTTGGTTGAGTCGAACGGCGGTGGGCTGCAGGTCGTGCAGCCTTCCTGGCAAAAGATCCACGACGCCTACGAACTGCGCGCCGGCCTCGAGCGGGTGTCGGCGAAGCACGCGGCGACCCGGCGTTCCGAGGCCGATCACATGATGTTGGCCGAACTCGCCGCGGCCTCGCTGGACTGCGCCAAAACCGCGGATGTCGCCGGTTTCCGTGATTCCGACCGGAGCTTCCACCATCTGGTGGCCACCTGCTCGGGGAACACGGCGCTCGCGGCGGCGGTCGACGAGGCACTCCTGCTCACTTCAGCTCTACGGCTTCGCGACGTCCCCCGCACCGGGGACTCGGTGTCCTGTGCCGCGGAGCACGTCCAGATCGCCAGGCTCATCGGGACACAGCAGCCGGAACTCGCGGCCGCGGCGATGGAGGCTCACGTCGAACACGTGATGTCGACCGTGCTCGCCGCGGTTCCGGAACCCGGCAAGTCCTTCTGATCCTTCTTCAGCACAGCGCTAAAGGGCACGATCAAGTGCCGGAGAGGTAACGGATGCAACGCACAGAACCACTCACCCGCGGCCTGTGGGGTGTGCTGGCGACACCCTTCACGGAGGACGCGTCCGCTGTGGACGACGCGTCACTCCGCCGTCAGGTCGACTTGCACCATGCCGCGGGATCGACCGGGCTCGTGGTGCTCGGAGTGTTCGGCGAGGGGGCGCGCCTCAGCGCCGCTGAGGGGGATCATGTGGTCTCCGTGGTGACGGCCGCCTCCGACCTGCCGATCGTGGTCGGACTGTCAGCGCTGGACACAGCCGAGGCCGTGGCCGCCGCGGAGCGGCTCAGCGGCAAGGTTCGCGGTGGTACGCCCTCGTTCATGGTGCAGGTCAACACGACCCATCCGGACGCGCTGGCCGCTCACTTCGGGGCGATCCACGAGGCGACCGGGGCCGGGATCGTGGTGCAGGACTACCCGGTGGCGAGCGGGGTGCACATCGCCGGCGCCGAGTTGGCCAAGGCCGTGCGGGAGTGCCCATTCGCGGTGGCGGTGAAATCGGAGGCACCGCCCACGTCGGCGGCCATCGCCGAACTGTCCAGTCAGGTCGAGGTTCCGGTGTTCGGGGGACTCGGCGGCATCGGCCTGCTCGACGAGTTGATGGCGGGCGCGGCCGGCGCGATGACCGGGTTCTCCTACCCCGAGGCACTCGCGTCCGTGCTGGAGGCATTTGAGGGAGGCGGTTATCCGGCGGCACGCGAGAAGTTCCTTCCTTGGCTTCCGCTGGTGAGTTTCGAGGCCCAGGTGAAGATCGGCCTGGGCATCCGCAAGGCCGCCCTCACCGAGCGCGGCATCTTCGCCCATGACGCGGTCCGGCCGCCGGCGCAAAGGATCGCCGACTCGCTGCGTCCGCTGCTGCGCGAACACCTCGACTCTGTGCACCACCTGGGAGTGATCTGATGGAACTGGGACTCGAAGGGCGTACGGCGTTGGTGGCCGGTTCGACATCCGGTCTGGGACTGGCGATCGCGCGCACTCTCGGCAGGGAGAAGGCCAACCTCGTCCTTTGCGGGCGCCGGTTGCCGCTGGCCGAGGAACAGGCCGCCGACCTGCCGTCCGCCATCGGCGTGGAGCTGGATCTCAGCGATCTCGACAGTGTGGCCAGTGCGGTCGACAAGGCAACCTCCGCATTCGGTGGGATCGACGTGCTGGTGCTGAACTCGGGTGGCCCGCCCGCCGGGCCCGCGGTGGATCTGACACCCGAGGGCATGGCCGCCGCCGCCCAGACCCTTTTGCTGGCACAGATCCGGCTCGTTTCCCTGGTGCTGCCCGGCATGCGCGAGCGCGGCTGGGGCCGGGTGCTCGCGATCGGATCCAGCGGTGTCCAGCAACCGATCCCGAACTTGGTCATGTCCAATGTGGCCAGAGCCGGACTCGCCTCCTATCTGAAAACGCTCGCGGGTGAAGTCGCCCGCTATGGCGTCACCGTCAACATGATTCTTCCTGGGCGAATCGAAACTGATCGCATCGGTGAACTCGACGCAGGTCAGGCGAAGCGGCTCGGAATCGACATCGAAACCGTTCGGAAACGTTCAGAAATTAGTATTCCAATGGGCCGTTACGGTAATCCGGAGGAATTCGCAGATGTGGCTACGTTCCTCTGTAGTGAGCGTGCCACCTATGTCACTGGTTCACAGGTCCGGGTCGACGGCGGGCTGATCGCCGGTCTGTGACTGAGAGTTGGAATCCCGCGCATACCGCCTTCCCAAAACCTCGCTCTGCGGGAAACACCATGTAAGCAAGGCCGATTCCGCGCCGGAAAGCGGCTCCCGAGAGGAAGTTCAGTAGATGAGGCTAAAGCTAATACGGGGAATCGCGGCCGTCACTCCGGCCCTCCTTGTGGTCACTGCCTGCGGTGGAGGGGCACCGAGCAGTTCGGGCGGCGGTCAGAACGGTACTCTGGTTGTGGCGGAAACCGTGACGCCGCAGACCTTCGACCCGACCCAGTCATCGCAGATCGCCACCATGTACGCGTGGCAATTGGTCTACAACGGACTTGTCCGGGACGACGCCCAGGGCAAGGTGCAGCCGGATCTCGCGGCTTCCTGGACCACGAGCCCGGACGGCAAGACCTACGACTTCACATTGCGCCCGGACGCGAAGTTCTCGGACGGCAGTCCGGTCACCGCCGATGACGTCGTCTTCTCGTTCGAGCGCCTCATACACGGCGGCCTTCCCTACGCCACGGCTCGGTTCCCCAATCTGACGTCGGTGTCGAAGATCGACAAAACGCACGCGCGGTTCACGCTGAGCAAGCCCGACGCCGGATTCCTGCTCAACCTGGGTTCGCCGTTCCTGATCGGTTCGGCGGTGCTCAGCAAGAAATTCTTTGCCACGCACAACCCCAAGACGGAAGTCATGGGCGCCGGACCGTTCAAGGTCGTGTCCTACAGCCCGAACAGCGAATTGGTGCTGCAGCGCAACGACAACTACTGGGACAAGCCCCTGTTGCCGAAGTACAAGACGCTCAACATCAAGTACATGCCGGACGCCTCGGCTCAGGCGGCGGCTCTGCAGTCCAACCAGGTCGACCTGATCTTCCCCAGCACGGAAAGCACCCAGCAGCTGAAGAAGAACAGTCAGCTCAAGGTCACCAGCGTGCCCGGGACGAACACGGTCCGGCTGAACATCAACACCAACCGCAAGCCGTTCGACAATCCGGATGTGCGGCGGGCGATCTCGCTCGCCCTGAACCGGGAGGAGATCGTGCAGGGTGCCTTCCTCGGTGAGGCTACGCCGAGTGCCCAGCTACCCCCGTCGACCTCGTTGTCGATTCCGATGGATGAGCTGAAGTACCAGAAGCACGACGTCGCACAGGCCAAGGCACTGCTGGCCAAGGCGGGTCACCCGAACGGCATCGACATCACGCTCGACCACATCGCCGGCTACGGAACCTATCTGGACCGCTTCTCGCAGCTGGTGAAGAGCGAGCTTGCCCAGGCGGGGATCCGGGTGGAGATCCAGGCCAACCAGAGCGCCGTGTGGCTGGACCATCAGAACAAGGCCAACTACGACATCCTGGACAACGTCTACGCCTTCACCGGTGACCCCAGGTCGCTGCTGACGCCGAGGCCGGGACGGCAGGGGCCGACTCCGCCGGAGATGACCTCGCTCATCGACAAGGCGACGAACGGCAGCATGGGCGACTACGGCAAGAACCTGCAGCAGTTGGCGCGCATGGAAGACGACCTCGTGTTCCCCGACATCGCGGTCGCGGCGCCGAACGCGATCGTCGTCACCGGGCCGAAGGTGGGGTCGGCCAAGCCGGATCCGACACTCGCCCGGCAGTTCCTCGGCTCGATAGTGCTCAAGTAGCCCGTCGGCTCCCGGTTCCGGCGGGACAAAGAGCTCCCGCCGGAACTGGGGCTCCAAGGTCGACTTTTGAAAGGATGTGGATCCGGTGGAGGATACGCGACCCACACAGCGCCCCGTGGTCGGAAGTGAACCCGTACTTTCCGTACGCGATCTCAACACCTGGTTCCACACGCCCCGCGGCGTGGTGCGGGCTGTGGAAGGGGTGTCGTTCGACGTCGGGGCAGGCGAAACCCTCGGCCTGGTGGGGGAGTCCGGTTCGGGTAAGAGCGTCACGGCCATGTCCGTGCTCCGGCTCGTCGCCCACCCAGGCCGTATCCAGTCGGGCAGCATCTCGCTGGCCGGGCAGGACGTTCTGGCGCTGAACCCGGAGCAACTGCGGCAGATGCGTGGATCGGGTGCGGGCATGGTGTTCCAGAACCCGATGACAGCGCTGAACCCCGCGTTCACCGTCGGCTGGCAGTTGTCGGAGGCCTTGCGCGCCCACGGCCGGCCGGCCGGCAAGGCCGCGCGCGAACCGGTGGAGGCCGCGTTGGCCGGGGTCGGCATGCCCGATCCGGCGCGCCAGCGTGTCTCCTACCCGCACCAGATGTCCGGCGGCATGCGCCAACGAGTCGTCATCGCCATGGGGATGATCAACGACCCGAAGCTGCTGATCGCCGACGAGCCGACGACCGCACTGGATGTGACCATCCAGGCGCAAGTGCTCAAGCTGATGAAGCGGCTGACCGCGGAGCTCGGCACCGCGCTCCTGCTGATCACGCACAACATGGGCGTGATCGCGAAGATGTGCGACCGGGTGGCGGTCATGTACTCGGGCGAGATCGTGGAAGAGGCACCGGTCCGCGAGCTGTTCGCGGCACCGCGCCACCCCTATACCGCGGGCCTGCTCCGGTCGACTCCGCGTGCCGACCAGGCCAGGGGCAAGGTGCCCACCCTGCCGGGGTTCCCGCCGGACATGGCCAACCCCCCGGTCGGCTGCCGCTTCGCCGAACGATGCGCGTTCGCCAGGGAAGCGTGCCGGACCACGCATCCCGAGCTGGTGGAGATCGCGCCCGGACACAAGAGCCGGTGCCTGGTGACCCAGGAGACCGGGCGCCCGGTCTCTGAACTCACGGCCGGGACAGGAGCGTGATCACCGTGCCGGAAAGAACGAAGTCCGCCGAGCCGTTGCTCGAAGTCAACGACCTGGTCAAGCATTTCCCGGTACGGGACGCCGGAAAGCACAAGCTCGTGCGTGCCGTGGACGGGGTCTCCCTCACGATTCAGGCTGGTGAGACGCTCGGGGTCGTGGGCGAGTCCGGGTGCGGTAAGTCGACCGTGGCCCGGCTGGCTGTGGGCCTGCTCAAGCCGACCGGCGGCACGGTGCGGGTCCGCGGCGGAGACATCTGGGCCCGCGATTCGGCCGGCAAGGAGCGCCGTCGCAGCCTGCAGATGGTCTTCCAGAACCCCGCGGGATCGATGAATCCGCGCAGGACCGTCGGGGCCGCCATCGAGGAGCCGTTGCGGGCTCAGGGATTGAGCGACAACCGCGAGCGGGTGGCCGAAATGCTCGCCATGGTGGGCCTGAAGCCGGAGATGGCCGACCGCTTGCCGCACGAGATGTCCGGTGGCCAGCAACAGCGCGCCTGCATCGCGCGTGCCCTCATCGCCGACCCCGCGCTGGTGGTGCATGACGAGTCGGTCGCCTCGCTGGACATCTCACTGCAGGCGCAGATCCTCAACCTGCTGGTCGACCTGCAGGACCGGCTCGGGGTGTCCTACCTGTTCATCAGCCATGATCTCGCGGCGGTGCAGGCGATCAGCCACCGCGTGGCGGTGATGTATCTCGGCGAGGTGGTGGAGACCGCGTCGGCGGAGCAGTTCGCCGAACGGCTGCTGCACCCGTATTCCATGGCCTTGCAGCGCGCAGCGTTGGTGCCCGATCCGGAGATCGAGCGCAATCGCAGCGACATCGTGCTGACCGGCGACGTGCCCAGTCCGATGAACCCGCCGAGCGGCTGCCGGTTCCGCACTCGCTGCCCGCTGGCCGAGCAGCGTTGTGAACTGGAGAAACCCTTGTTGACCGACGCCGGCGACGGCCGTCTGGTGGCCTGTCACTTCCCGGGCAAGCCGGTGCCGGGCGACGGGAGGGACGACTGATGGCCCGGATACTCGCGACCCGCCTGGCCAGTCTGACAGCGGTGCTGCTGGTCGTGTCGGTGCTGGTGTTCCTGCTCGGTTCGCTGATACCGGGCGACCTCACCAGCGTGATCGTCGGCCAGGAGGGAGCGACCGCGGCGCAGTTCGCGGCCGTGCGCCACCAACTCGGTCTCGATCAGCCGCTGCCGATGCAGTACGTGCACTGGCTCGGCTCCGCGCTCCAAGGTGACTTCGGCACCTCCCCGATCACGGGCCGCAAGGTCTCCTCGGATCTCGCGCAACAGATCCCGGTCTCGGCGGAGCTGGCCCTGTGGTGCCTGTTCTTCTCCACGCTGATCGGCATCCCGGCCGGCATCCTGGCCGCGGTGCACGCGAACCGGCGAGTGGACGTCATCCTTCGCTCCAGCCTGCTGGTGCTGTTCTCGATGCCGGTGTTCGTGATCGGCGTACTGGTGATGCTGGTCGGCGCCAAGATCGCGCCGGACCTGTTCCAGGTGAGCTACGTGTCCTGGCAGGAGGATCCGGTCGGCCACCTGCGCTCGCTGATCATGCCGCTGCTGACCATCACGTTCCCGTTCGCCGCGATGACCATGCAGATGACCCGTAGCGCAACGCTGGAGGTGCTGCACGACCCGTTCATCGTGACCGCTCGCGCGGTCGGTGTCCGGATCCGGAGGATCCATTACCTGCATGCCCTGCGCAACGCGCTGCCTCCGATCATCACGTTCCTCGGCTTCCAGCTCGGTGTCATGCTCGGCGGTCTGATCGTCGTGGAGCAGCTGTTCAGCCTCCCCGGGCTGGGCAGGGGCATGTTGGATGCGATCAACAACCGGGACTATCCCGAGGTGACGGCGGCGACGATGGTCTTCGCGGCGGTCTTCGTGGTGATCAATGCGGCAATCGACATGCTCTATCCCCTTCTCGATCCCCGCCAGAGGTCTCGATGAGCACAATCCAGAGTTCGAGCGTGCGGGAGGCAGACCCGTCGAAGCACGCGAAGCGAGGCCGTTCCCGCAGCGGTGTCGTCCACCAGCTAATACGCCATAAGGCGGGTGCCGCCGCGCTTGTCGTGATCGCGGTGTTCGCGGTGCTGGCGGTGCTGGGGCACTGGCTGGAGCCGTACGACCCGAACGTCGGCAGCGTGGCCGACAGCCTGAACGCACCCTCGGGCACGCACTGGCTGGGCACCGACGATCTCGGGCGGGACGTGCTCAGCCGGGTGATCGACGGAACCAGGATCGCCATGGCGGTCGCCCTGCTGTCGGTGGCGATCGCGCTGGTGATCGGCCTGGTGATCGGCGTGCTCGCCGGTTTTGTGGGCGGTTTCGTCGACACCGTCCTCACCCGTTCGCAGGACGTGCTGTTCGCCTTCCCGACGCTGCTGCTCGCGATCATCCTGGTCGCGGTGTTGGGCCCCGGCCTGCTCAACGCGTCGCTGGCGATCGCGATCGTCTACATACCCCGGTTCGCACGCATCGCGCGGTCCTCGACGCTGCAGATCAAGAACAGCGAGTATCTCGACGCCGCACGGCTCGCCGGGGTCAGCCCCATCGTGATGATGGTCCGGCACGTGGTGCCGAATGTGCTGCCGTCGGTGATCGTCCTCGCGGCATTGAGCATGTCGACCGCCCAACTGGCTTACGCATCACTGGCTTTCCTCGGGCTCGGCGTCAGCCCGCCCCAGGCCGACTGGGGCAGCATGCTGTCCGAAGCGCGCAACTTCGTCACGTCTGCCCCGTGGATGGTGTTGTGCCCGACGGTGGCGCTGGTGGCGCTGATGTTGGCGTTCAACGTGCTCGGCGACGCGATCCGCGACGTCCTGGATCCCCGCAGCAACCAGTCCGGAGCGGCGACGCTTCCGTCCGTGTGAACAGGAGTTCTTCAGTGATACGTGCAGTCCTGCACCCGTGGTTTCCCACCGGGGTGGACTCGATCCTGCACAAGGTCCCCGGCGTGGATCTTCTGGTCGCCCGGGACCAGGACGAGGTGGCGGCGGCGCTGGCCGACGGTGCCGAGGTGCTGGTCACCTCGTACTGGCGCGAGGATTTCCTCACCCCCTCGCTCCGTTGGATCGCCGGAACCGGCGCCGGCTTCGAGCAGTACCCGCTCGCCGATCTGGCGGCGAACGGAGTCGTGCTCACCACCGCCCACGGCGTCCACTCGGCGTGCGTGGCCGAACACGCCTTCGCGTTGCTGCTGGCATGCACGCGGGAAATCGGCCGGTCGGCTCGCAACATGGCCCAACACCGTTGGGAGCCGCTGACGGGTGAGGAACTCAACGGCAAGCGGATGTTGGTCGTCGGGCTCGGGCTCATCGGGGAGGAGGTGGCCCGCCGGGCGCTGGCGTGGGACATGGATGTCGTCGGCATCAAGCGGGACCCCAGCTCCTACGACGGTTGCGTGAGCGATGTGCGGGACCCGTCGGCGCTGGACGAACTGTGCGAGTGGGCCGACGTCGTCGTGCTGACCGCCCCGGCCACCCCGGACACCCGCGCGTTGATCGGCGAGCGAGCGCTGTCCCTTCTCGGGCCGGGGTGGCTGGTCAATGTCGCGCGTGGCGCCCTGGTGGACCACGACGCGCTGCTCAAGGCGCTCCGCAGCGGCGAGTTGCGCGGGGCCGGGCTGGACGTGACGGATCCCGAACCGCTGCCCGAGGACTCCCCGCTCTGGGACCTGGAGAACGTGGTGATCTCGGCACACAGCGCCGGCGACAGCCCGGGATACGGGTCGCGATGGGGGAAGCTGTTCGAGCGCAACCTCGCGGCGTTCACCGGCGACGGCTCGTGGCACAACCGATTGGGGACGCAGCGATGACGCGACTTGTAATGCTGCCCCCGCAGGACGACGTGACCCGGTCCTGGGCCGAGGCGGTGTCCGCTGTGGACGAGTTGAAGGTCCGGATAGCCGAGACACGTGAGGAGGCACTGGAACTGCTGCCCGGCGCCGAAGCCGCCTTCGGCACCCTGGATCCCGACCTGCTCGCGGCCGCACCGCAACTGCGCTGGCTGCAGGCGCCGATGGCCGCTCCGCCCCCGGGCTACTTCTTCGAGGAGTTGGTTGCGCATCCGGTGGAGGTCACGAACTTCCGCGGCATCTACAACGACCACGTCGCCACGCACGCCGTCGCGATGGTCCTGGCGCTGGCGCGCGGACTGCATCGGTACGCACGACAGCAGGCGGACGGCGCATGGGTCCGGCATCTGGACGATTCCGACGTCGTGCACCTGCCGGAGGCCACGGCCGTCGTGGTGGGGGTCGGCGGCATCGGCGCGGAGATCGGCCGCATGCTGAACGCGTTCGGCGTCACCGTGCTGGGCGTTGACCCGCAGCGCGAGAGTCCGCCCGAGGGCGTGCGGTCGATGCACTCGCCCGCGGAGCTGGACACCCTGCTGCCCCGGGCCGACGTCGTGGTGCTCACGCTGCCGCACACTCCGGAAAGCGAAGGCCTGATCAACGACGAGCGGCTGGCGTTGCTGCCGCCCCGCGCACTCCTGGTCAACATCGGTCGCGGCCCGACGGTGTCGCTCGACGCGGTCTGCGCGGCCCTGGACTCGGGACGCCTCGGCGGTGTGGGACTGGACGTGTTCGAAATCGAGCCGCTGCCGGCAGACCACCCGCTCTGGCGCCACCCGAAGGCGATCGTCACTCCGCACGTCGCCGTGGTGGGCCCCTACATCAACGACCGGCGACTGGAGGTGTTCCGCACCAACGCGGTGCGGTTCGCGGCCGGTGAGCCCCTGGTCAATGTCGTCAGCAAGAACCTGTGGTACTGAAAACCCTGTTGAGGAGAAGGCGTGAGGATTGCAACGATTGCCGGGGAACCGGCGGCCCGCCCGGTGCTGGTGGACGCGGACCGGGGGGTGATCCCGGTGGCCGAGGTGCTCCCCAGTTTCGCCGGCGACGCCATGGACCTGCTCGACCCCGAGACATACCGCGAGGCGGTGGCAGCCGCCACCGCGGCGGACAGTGACAGGTATTTCGACCCCGCTACGGTCACGTTCGTCGCGCCGTACCGGTCTCCGCGCAAGATCTGGGGCATCGGGTTGAACTACGTGGACCACGCGGGGGACCTGTCCGAGAGCGTCCCCACCGAGCCCGCCTCCTTCATGAAGGGCGACCACACCATCGTCGGTCCCGGCGAGGAGATCGTGCTGCCGGAGCAGAGCGGGCGGGTCACCGCTGAGGCCGAACTCGGCCTGGTGATCGGCAAGTTGTGCCGTGACGTGTCGGAAGAGGACGCACTCGACTATGTCTGGGGCGTCTGCACGATCCTGGACCAGACGGCCGAGGACATTCTGCAGCGCAACCCGCGCTTCCTGACCCGGTCGAAGAACTTCCCCACGTTCTTCTCCTTCGGCCCCGCCGTCATCCCGCTGGCCGAGGTGCTGGCGACCTTCGGCTCGCTGTCGCAGGTCGAGGTCAGCACCGCGCTCAACGGCGAGGTGCGGCGCACCAACACCGTCTCCAACATGGCCTTCGGCCCGGAGTTCCTGGTCAGCTTCCACAGCAAGGTGATGCCGCTCTTCCCGGGCGACATCATCTCCACCGGCACCCCCGGTGCTGTGGTCATCCAGGACGGGGACATCGCCGAATGCCGTATCCCCGGCATCGGAACCCTGGTCAACCCCGTTCGGGCGAAGGGCTGACATGAAGACCGAAGCGATGGCGGAACTCGGCGACATAGTCCTGGACCACCGGTTCAAAGGCATCCCCCTTGAACAGCTACTGCCTTTCGCCGAGTTCGGCAAGCAGGGATGGAACGTGGCCCGCGGCGACCTGTCGCTGCCGGTGACCACGCTGCGTGCCGGGGCGCTCGAACACAACATCGCCACCATGGCCGAGTACTGCGCCCGGCACGGGGTGCTGCTCGCCCCGCACGGTAAGACCACCATGGCGCCGCAGTTGTTCGAGCGTCAGCTCCAGGCCGGCGCCTGGGCCATGACCGCCGCCACTCCCGGCCAGGTGCGGATCATGCGCCGCTTCGGCGTACCACGGGTGCTGCTCGCCAACGAGTTGGTGGAACGCGGCGCGCTGCGGTGGGTGGGGCGCGAGCTGGAAGAGGACCCGTCCTTCGATTTCCTGTGCCTGGTCGACGACCCCGCCGCGGTGCGGCTCATGGACGACGCGCTCGATGGGGTACTCCGCTCCCGCGAACTGTCGGTGCTGGTCGAGGTCGGCGTTCCGGGCGGCCGCACCGGCACCCGTGAGGCGGACCAGGCGGTCGCGGTCGCCCAGGCCGTCGCGGCCTCCCGGCACCTTCGGGTGGCAGGCGTGGAAGCGTACGAAGGGCTGGCCGCACGCGGCGTGAGCCCGCAGGAGCTCGACGCGGTCGACACGGTGCTGGACCAGGTCAAGGCACTCGCGGTGGAACTGGCCGCGCAGGGCCTGGCCGATCCCGACGGGATGCTGATCACGGCGGGCGGCAGCATCTACTTCGACCGCGTGGTGGAGCGGCTGGGCGACTGGTCCGGCACCGGGGTCAGCCCCCGGTTGGTGCTGCGCAGCGGCTGCTACATCACGCACGACGCCGGCCGCTACCGGGAGTTGTCACCGCTCGACGAGCGGCGACAGCCGGGCGAGGCGCTGGAGCTCCGCAACGCCCTGGAGTCCTGGGCCGTGGTGCTGTCCCGGCCCGAACCGGGGCTTGCCATCCTGGGTGCCGGCAAGCGGGACCTGGCCTACGACGTGGAGATGCCGATGCCTGCCCGGTTGCACCGTGCGGACGGCGAGGTCGTCGACCTTAGTGGCACGGCGTCCGTGACCAAGCTGATGGACCAGCACGCGTTCATGACGGTAGACCCCCAACTGGCCATCAGCCCGGGGGACATCGTCACCCTCTTGGTGTCACACCCGTGCGCCGCGTTCGACAAGGCGCCCCTTCTGCCGATCCTCGACGACGACCACACGGTCGTCGACGGCATCCTCACCTTCTTCTGAACTTCGCCGGAATCCTCATTTATCCAAGCACCTCCCCTTCCTCGAACCGATTCTCCCGAATCGACTTCCCCACGTAAGGAGCAACCCTCATGACCCGTCAGGCTGGAGTCGTCCCGGACGGCCCCCCGGTCGGAGGCCCCTACTCGACGAGCTGCCGCATCGGCCGAATCGTGGCCGCGGCCGGACAGTGCGGCTATCTGCCCGACCGGTCGATCGTGGAAGGCGTGACCGCGCAGACCCGGCTGGCGATGGAGAACCTGCGGGCATCTCTGGAAGCGAGCGGGGCGTCGCTGGCGGACGTGATCTCGGTGGAGGCGTATCTCACCGACACCGACCACTTCGCCGAGTTCAACGGGGTGTACGCGGAGTTCTTCGAGCAGCCCTACCCGGCACGCACCACCGTGTACGTGGGCCTGCGCCCCGGCGTTCTGGTGGAGGTGAGCGCCCTGGCGGTGCTGCCCGATGACGGGCCTGGCCGATGATCCATGACCTGCTGCTGCGCGGCGCCACGGTGGTCGACGGGACGGGCGCACCGGGCTTCTCCGCCGACGTCGCCGTCGCGGACGGTCTGATCGTCGCCGTGGGCGACTTGGGGGGTACGCCCGCCCGGCGTGTCGTCGATGCCGAGGGCCTGGTGCTCAGCCCCGGCTTCATCGACCTGCACACCCATGCAGACTTCACGCTGCCGTCGTACCCGCGCGCGCTGTCGATGGTCTCCCAGGGCGTAACCACGCAGCTGACCGGTAACTGCGGGTTCTCCCCGTTCCCGGTGGTGCCCGAGCGGATGGCGCTGCTGCGCGAGTACGCCGGCTTCCTCGACGCCGGGCTGCCCTGGGGCTCCTGGCACACCGCGGAGGAGTTCTTCGCGCTGCTGGACGAGTTGCCGCTGTCCGGGAACGTCGCCTGTCAGGTGGGACACGGCAGCGTCCGGATGGCTGCGATGGGGTTCGACACCAGTGAACCCAGCCCGGAGCAACTGGCGCAGATGACCGAATACGTCGCGGACGCGATGGCGGCAGGCGCCTTCGGCATCTCCAGCGGGCTCACCTATGCACCCGCCAGCGCGGCCACGACCGACGAACTGGTCGCCGTCGCCGAGGCCGCGGCCCAGGCCGGTGGCTTCTACTCGACCCACATCCGCAGCGAGGCGACCACGGTCGAGGAGGCGGTGACCGAGGCGCTGGACGTGGGCCGCAGGGCCGGTCTCCCAGTGCAGCTGAGCCACCACAAGATCATGGGCCAGGGGAACTGGCCGAAGGTCAGCCGCACCCTGGCCCTGGTCGACGCAGCCTCGGCCGAAGGCATGGACGTGCTGCTGGACCAGTACCCGTACACCGCAGGAAGTACCGGGCTGGCGGTTGTCCTTCCCCGTTGGGCTCTGGTCGGTGGCGTGGCGGAGATGCAGGCGCGCCTGGCGGACCCGGACCAGCGTGCCAGGACCCGGGAGCAGATGGCCGCGCAGCGGCCAGAGGATCTGCGAGCCGGGCTGCGCGTGTTCGAGCCCGACACCGTAGTGATCGCCGAGGTGCCGGAGGGGCCGCTGACCGCGTACGTCGGCCGGACCCTCACCCAGGTCGCGCAGGCGCGCGGCCAGGATCCGGTCGACGCGGCGCTGGACCTGCTGTCCGAGGCGGGCGGGGGGATCCTCACGATCGTGCACGGGCAGTCCGAGGACAACCTGCGCCGGATCATGAGCCATCCGCTCACCGCCATCGCCAGCGACGGGTGGACGCTCAGCCCCGAGGCGGGGGGCCGGCCACATCCGCGAAGCTACGGAACGTACGCGCGGGTGCTCGGCCGATACGTACGCGAGGACAAGGTCCTCGGTCTTGAGGAGGCCGTGCGCAAGATGACGTCGCTGCCCGCGCGGCGTCTGGGGCTGACCGACCGCGGCGTGATCAAGCCGGGTGCGGCAGCCGATCTGGTGCTCTTCGACCCAGGATCGGTCATCGACAACGCCACCTTCGACGACCCGCACCGGTTCTGCGGCGGGGTGCGCACCGTCGTGGTGAACGGCGTGGTGGTGGTCGACGACGGGCACGACACCCACGCCGTGGCAGGGCGCGTCCTGCGGCGGACGACGGAGGGCGCGGCATGAAGGCCTCGATGTTCGTCTTCGGGACCGACTTGGTGCACGAAGGCTACGACAACGTGCTGGGCAACCTCGCCGACCGCGCCGGTGTGCAGGCGGTTTCCGTGTCGGCCACCTACCACAACGCGCGGGATGTCTTCCCGCACAATCCGGTGCACCGGGTGTATCGCCATGAAGGTGACATCTCCTGGTTCGTACCCCGGGCCGGCACCTATCCCGCCGGGATGGTGCCGCCCTTGGCCGAGGACGCCCAAGGCGTGGACGTCCTCGCCGAGTTGGGTAAGCGAGCCGAGCGGCACGGCCTCCAGGTGAATGCTTGGACGATCTTCACGCACAATTCCCGGATCGGTGCTACGAACCCGGATTGCACCGTGCGGAACGTCTACGGCGACACGTCCCGCGGTGATCTGTGCCCGGCCAATCCGAAGGTGCGCGACTATTTCCTGGCACTGGCGGCCGACGTCTGCCGGTATCCGGTCACCAGGCTGCTCGCCGAATGCCTGCACTACCGGCCCTTCGAGCACGGCGAACACCACGAGCGCTACCTGATCGACCTGCCTCCCACCGCCCGCATGCTCCTGGGCCTGTGCTTCTGCACCCACTGTCGGCAGCAGGGCGCTGCGGACGGGGTGGACGTCGAAGGACTGGCCACCGGAATCCGGCATGCCCTGGAGCCGCTCTGGGCCGGTGAGCCGATGCCGGCCCTGGAGCCCGCCCTTGCCGCGGAGTTGGACGGGTACCTGTCGATGCGCGAGACCGTGGTGGTGGAACTGACCAGGAACGTGCGCGCGGTCGTCTCCGCGGCGGGTGTCGAACTGACCTTCATCGACCACGCGGGAGCCATGTCTCACGTCATGGCCGGTACCGAAGCGGACGAGTCTCCCCTTGTGCCCGCCCGGAAACTCGGGGTTGCTCCGAGCCGGATCACGGCGGAGGCGGACGAGTTGGCGGTACTCGGCTATGCCGCGACCCCGCAGCGAGTGTCCTCAATACTGGCCGCGTACCGCGGCGAAATCGGCCAGGCGCCGTTGTCCGTCGCGATCCGGCCCCTGCTGCCGGATTGCGCCACACCCGAGAACCTGGCCGCGAAGGTGGCCGCGGCCAGGAACGCGGGCGTGCGGCGGGTCGACTTCTACCACTATGCGATGGCACCCCTGGACCGCCTGGACTGGATCGCCGCCGCCTTGACCACTTCGACGTGACCGACGGCCGCGCCTGCGGGCCGCGGCTCATGATCACTTCCGGGGTCAGTCAGACCTCGGCCGGGTGGCGTAGAAGGCGACAGCTGAGGCAGCGGCCACGTTCAGTGAGTCGACACCAGCATCCATCGGGATGCGTACATGCTCGTCGGCAGCCCGTAGCGCTCCGGCCGACAACCCCTCCCCCTCCGTGCCCAACATCACGGCCAGCTTCTCGTAATGGCGGTCGGCGAGCTCGTCGAGAGTGATGGACCGCTCCGAGAGGCAGAGGGCCGCGAGCACGAAGCCGTGCTTCCGGACGACATCGGCGTCACGCGGCCATGACTCAAACCTGGCGTACGGAACGGCGAGGACAGCCCCCATGGACACCTTCACGGCCCGCCTATAGAGGGGGTCGGCACAGCGCGGGGTGAGGAATACGGCGTCCACTCCCAGAGCCGCCGCATTGCGGAAGGCTGCACCCAGGTTGGCATGATCAACGATATCCTCGAAGATCGCGATACGACGTTGATCAGCACGCCTTTGTAGACTCAAAGGCAACACCGCGCCGATGTTGGTGTGGTCGTTGACCGACTCCATGACGACCACGCGACGGGCCGACTGGAGCAGATCGTCGGCCGTAGGAAGGGGTTTGCGCTGCATGGAGGCGAGTGCGCCGCGGTGGATGTGGTATCCGGTGACGCGTTCGGCGAGTTCGGGGCTCACCGCGTACACGGGGGCCGGGAGCTCGTCGATGACGTCGCGCATGACGTCGACCCACTTGGCGGAGAGCAGCATCGACCGCATCTCGTAACCGGCGTCCTTGGCCCGTCGGATGACCTTTTCGCCCTCGGCGATGAACAGGCCTTCCGCGGGCTCGCGCTTGCGCCGGAGCTCGACGTCGGTCAGACCCGTGTAGTCGCGCAGGCGCGGGTCGTCGGGGTCCTCGACAGTGATGAGATCAGCCACAGGGTGATACTGCCTTCTCCAGGGTGTGGTGCCAACGGCCGGGCGGAGGTGTGTTACTGACGGTTACGCATTAGGCGTTGCGCCGTGCGGCCTGCGGGCCGACGGTGACGACTTCGCCGATCACAATGACCGCCGGCGGGCGTACGTCCTCGGCCAGTACCGTCTCGGCCACGGTCGCCAGGGTCGCGTCGACGCGGCGCTGGGCCGCGGTGGTGCCCTCCTGGACCAGGGCCACCGGGGTCTTTGGGCTCTTGCCGTGGGCGATGAGGGTCCGCGCGATCGCGCCGATCTTGTCGACTCCCATCAGGACGACGAGCGTGCCGCGGAGCCCCGCGAGGGAGGCCCAGTCGACCAGCGAACGCTCGTCGTCGGGGGCGACATGGCCGCTGACCACCGTGAACTCGTGCGCGACACCGCGGTGGGTGACCGGGATGCCGACAGCACCGGGGACGCTGATGGAACTGGAGATGCCGGGGACGACCGTGCACGGGATGTCGGCCTCGGCGAGGGCTTCGGCCTCCTCCATGCCACGGCCGAAGACGAATGGGTCGCCGCCCTTGAGGCGTACGACCGCCTTGCCCGCCCTCGCGTGCTCGATCAGGGCGTTGTTGATGGCCTCCTGGGCCATGTAGCGGCCGTACGGGATCTTCGCGGCGTCGATCACCTCGACGTGGGGCGGGAGTTCGTCGAGGAGGTCGCGCGGGCCGAGGCGGTCGGCGATGACGACGTCCGCCTCGGCGAGGAGGCGGCGGCCGCGGACGGTGATCAGATCCGGATCGCCGGGACCGCCGCCGACGAGGGCGACGCCGGGGGTCCTGGTGCGGTGGTGGCGGGCAGCGAGCGTGCCGTCGCGCAGGCCCTCGACGATGGCGTCGCGCACGGTGGCGGAGCGGCGGGGGTCGCGCCCGGTCAGCACCGCGACGGTCACGCCCTCGGACCGCCCGGTGGCCGGGGTCCAGGCGGTGGCGGCGCTCGCGTCGTCGGAGCGTACGCACCAGGTGCGGGTGCGCTCGGCCTCGGCGGAGGCGCGCTCGTTCGCCTCGGCGTCGGAGGTGGCGATGAGGGCATACCAGGCGTCGGCAAGGTCGCCCTCGGCGTACGGACGCCGCTCCCAGCGGATCTCGCCGGCCGCGGCCATCGCCTCGACGGAGGGGGTCGCGTCCGGTGACACGAGGACGATCTCGGCGCCGCCCGCGATGAGCGCGGGGAGCCGGCGCTGGGCGACCTGGCCGCCGCCGAGTACGACGACGCGGCGTCCGGTCAGGCGAAGTCCGACGGGATAGGCGGGGTGCTCGGCATGCTCGGCCATGACGGTGCGGGCTCCTCGGGCGGGTGGTGCGTGCACGGAGCCGCTGCGGCGGTGAAGCGGCTGGTGGGGCGGGGTGCGAAGCCCCGGCGCCCACCTTACGGGCCGGGGGCGCCTGGGGCACCGTGCCCCCACCCCGGCCCCCGCCGCGCTACTTCTCCGTAACGCCCGCCGAGTCGAACGTCGCCACCTCGTGCATCGCTCTCGCCGCGCTCTGCACCACCGGCAGCGCCAGCAGCGCACCCGTGCCCTCGCCCAGACGCAGGTCCAGGTCGATCAGCGGGCGAAGGCCCAGCTTGTTGAGGGCTGCCACGTGGCCGGGCTCAGCGCTGCGGTGGCCCGCGATGCAGGCCGCCAGCGCCTCGGGAGCGATCGCACGGGCGACCAGCGCGGCCGCGCCAGCCGAAACGCCGTCCAGCACCACCGGCGTACGCAGCGACGCACCACCCAGGATGAAGCCGACCAGCGCCGCGTGCTCCAGGCCACCGACCGCGGACAGGACGCCGACCGGGTCCGCCGGGTCGGGCGCGTGAAGCTTCAGCGCGCGGCGCACCACGTCCACCTTGCGGGCGTGCATCTCGTCGTTGATGCCCGTGCCGCGGCCGGTGATCTCGCCCGGGTCCATGCCCGTGTAGACGGAGATCAGCGCCGCCGAGACCGTCGTGTTCGCGATGCCCATCTCACCGGTGAGCAGCGCCTTGTTGCCCGCCGCCACCAGGTCCCGCGCGGTCTCGATGCCGACCTCGACCGCCGAGAGGACCTCCTCGCGGGTCAGCGCGGGGCCGGTCGTGAAGTCCGCCGTACCCGGCCGGACCTTGCGCGGCAGCAGACCCGGCGTGGCCG
This sequence comes from Streptomyces sp. NPDC000880, assembly GCF_053599675.1. Classification (NCBI taxonomy): domain Bacteria; kingdom Bacillati; phylum Actinomycetota; class Actinomycetes; order Kitasatosporales; family Streptomycetaceae; genus Streptomyces; species Streptomyces sp. NPDC000880. The sequence goes on from NZ_JBSFMS010000018.1 coordinate 38,205, forward strand.
GCAGGTCCCCGGCCACACCCACGTCGATCACGCAGACCTCCGCGCCCACCTGCGTGGCGAACGCGTTGCAGACAGCGCCCCCGCCGAGGAAGTTGGCCACCATCTGGGCCGTCACCTCCTGCGGCCACGCCGTGACCCCCTGCGCGTGCACCCCGTGGTCGCCCGCGAAAATCGCGACCGCGGCGGGCTCCGGGATCGGTGGCGGGCACAGCCGGGACAGTCCGCTCAGCTGCGCGGAGATGATCTCCAGCATGCCGAGCGCGCCCGCCGGCTTGGTCATCCGCTTCTGCCGCTCCCACGCCTCGCCGAGCGCCTTCGCGTCCAGCGGGCGGATGTTGGAGACGGTCTCCTGGAGCAGATCGTGCGGCTTCTCGCCGGGCAGCGCGCGCCGGCCGTACGTCTCCTCATGGACGACCCACGACAGCGGACGGCGCTTGGACCAGCCCGCCTGCATCAGCTCGGGCTCCTCCGGGAACTCGTCGACGTAACCCACACAGAGATACGCCACGACCTCGAGGTGCTCCGGCAGCCCCAGCGCACGCACCATCTCACGCTCGTCGAAGAAGCTGACCCAGCCGACACCGAGGCCTTCGGCGCGGGCGGCGAGCCACAGGTTCTCGACGGCGAGTGCGGAGGAGTACGGGGCCATCTGCGGCTGGGTGTGCCGACCCAGCGTGTGGCGGCCGCCCCGCGTCGGGTCGGCGGTGACCACGATGTTCACCGGGGTGTCGAGGATCGCCTCGATCTTCAGTTCCTTGAACTGCTTCGCCCTGCCCTTCGGCAGCGACTTGGCGTACGCCTCGCGCTGACGCTGGGCGAGCTCGTGCATCGTGCGCCGGGTCTCGGCGGAGCGGATGACGACGAAGTCCCAGGGCTGCGAGTGGCCGACGCTGGGCGCGGTGTGGGCGGCCTCAAGTACGCGGAGCAGCACGTCGTGCGGGATGGGGTCGCTGCGGAAGCCGTTACGGATGTCCCGGCGCTCGCGCATGACGCGGAGTACGGCTTCGCGCTCGGCGTCGTCGTAACCGGGTGCGGGCGCGCCGTCGACCGCGAGCGGCGCGGGCGCGGGCTCCTGTTCGGGTGCCGGCGCGGACTCTTCGGCCACGACGACCTCCTCGGCGACCTCAACGACCGTGGCGACCTCAACGACCGTGGCGTCCTCGTCGATTTCGGCGACCTCGGGAGCCGCGACGGGCTCGGCCTCGGCGGCGGGCTCGGGGGTGGGCTCCGCGAGCGGTTCCGAGCCGCCGTCGCGTGGCGCGGGCAGGGACACGAGCGCGACCGCCTCGGGCACAGGCTCGGGCGCGACCGCCTCGGGCTCGGGCTCGGGCTCGGGCTCGGACACGACCGCCTCGGGCTCGGGCTCGGACACGACCGCCTCGGGCACAGACTCGGCGGCCGCTGCCGCCACTTCCTGTACGGGCTCGGGCACCGCTTCGGGCTCGGGCGCCACTTCCGGCTCGGGTTCGACCGTCACAGCGACCGGCGTCGGCGCCAGGTGCGGCGTGGTGGGGAGCGCTGCCTCGACGTGGACGAACTGCCCGGCAGGCGTCGGCTCCGGCTCTGTTTCAGGCTGCGGCTCGGGTGCCGGGGCAGGCGCATCGGCCGCCTCCAGAGTGGCCGGCGCGGCAGGTGTGACTGGAGCGACCGGCGCGGGCTCTGGGACGACCGTTTCTGCTGCTGCCGGAGTCGGCGTATGGGACTGCGGAGGCTGCGGGTCCCAGGGGCCCGCGGCCTGCGGCGGGATCTCGCCCAACTGCGGCCCCGGCAGCACGGCGCCGGTCTCGTCGCGCGGAATGTCGAGGTACTCCAGGCCCGCCGTGGGCGGCCCGGGAGTGTGTACGGGCATGACGTGCGGCGGCGTCCCCGCCGGACCGCGGTCGGCGAGAGAGCGCACCACACCGCCGGTGCTGTCGGGCATCGGCGGGCCCATGTGCAGCGGGCGCCGCGCGGGCGGAGGCGTCGGCGTGGCCGATGCGGGCGGGACGCGTGCGGCACTGAGGTCTACGGAGCCGGAGTCACGGCCCCCGGCCTCGTGCGCTCTGGACTCGTTCGCGTGGTGGACGGGCGCGGCCGACTCGGCGACGGCCTCTTGCGCCGGAGCGAACTGTTCCTGCGCGAAGGCGGGTGCGGCAAGATCCGGAGCCGCGAACTCCTGGGCCACGGGCGCCTGCATCTGCGCGGGCACCTCGACATAAGACTCGGAGGCAAAGAGCTCGGCCCCGTGGTGTTGAGAAACGCCGTACTGAGAAGCGACGTGCTCAGGAACGACGTGCTCGGGAACGAGATGCTCAGGAACGAGGTACTCAGAGGAGACGTGCTCCGGCCCGGGCGCCTGAGCCACCGGCATCGCCACCGTAGCCCGGCCCCCAGCCCCCAGCCCCACCGGGCCCTGCTGTACGGGCTGCACCGGCTGCGGGTCGCTCCACGCCCCCTGCGCCCCCGGCATCAGCAGCAGATCGTCTTCTTCCGGACCGTTCTCGGAGGGTTCGAGGAAGGTGTACGCGCCCGGAGCGGGGATGCCCGGCTGCTCCACCATGCCTGCGTTCTCCGGCAGCCCCTCGCCCGGGATCTGGCCGGTGTCAGTCATGCGTACCCCTCGCCCATCGCTTGTGCTCCTTCGCCCATCGCCCGGGACGCCCGATCGCGGCACACCTGACGCCCGTCAACAAGAACGAGCGTGTGCGCCGAGCGGCACGATGACCCACGGACCCCAAGCATTCTCGCGGCCGTTCGCCGCCGCGGCAGGGAGATCCGCCACGGTCCGCTGTGGGCTGCGCCACGTTGCGCCTCCCCCGGTTCCGACGTACCACATACGGGAGCCAAAGCGCCCCCTTTTTCCGGACATTGTCGAACGAAGCGACGAACGACCGGCTGCGGTACAACGATCCGCCAGCCTACCCCGCGCCGCGCGGCGCGGGGTCAGGGGGCGCGGTCCAAGCGCCTGCCGGAGAGCAGAAAGACGACGGAACGATCCCGCTCCGCCCAGTCCGCGGTGTCCAGTTCGACGGACTGCAGCAGTGCGCACTCCACCGCATATCCGCCCGCGGCCAGTGCCGCGCCGATCGCCTCGGCCTCGTCCCGGGTCGAGGCATGGGTCACGATGCGCTGCGGGCGCCTGTCGGCGCAGGCGGTCACCACCGGCACCCCCCCACCCCCGAGCCGTACGACATCGGGTTCGGGCAGCCGCTCCAGCACATGCGGCGCGCGGCCCTGGACGACCTGGAGCTGGACGCCCGAGTGCCGGGCCGTGGCGTCGGTGCGAGCGCAGGCGGCCGGGTCCGCGTCGACGGCGATGACCGCGGCGCCGAAGCGGGCAGCCTCCGCCGCGAGCGCGCCGCTGCCGGAGCCGATGTCCCACACCAGGTCGCCGATGCGGGGGCCGAGACGGGCCAGTTGGGCGGCGCGCAACTGCACCGACTCGCCCTCGCCGAGGCCTTCTCCGTACGACTGTCCATACGCCTGTCCGTACGCCTGGGAGGGCAGCGCCCAGCCGCGCACCGCCGGCGGGTAGCCGGGTTCGTGGCCCGCGATCCAGCCCCCGCCGGGCACCGCAGGGGTCCCCGCGCCGCCGATGACGACGACGACATTCGGGTCGCGCCAGGCGTGGTCGGCGGCCTTGTCGGAGGTGATGACGGTGACCTGCTCACGGTCGGTGCCGAGTTCCTCGCAGATGACGAAGGTGCGGTGCACGCCTTCAAGAAGCAGGGCGAGCTCGGCCGGGCCGGCGCCCGGGGAGGTGAGGACGGCGACCTTGGGGTGCGCCCGGCACACATTGACGGCGCGACGCAGCGTACGGCGGTGGGCGACGACGACCTGGGCGTCGTCCCACGGCATGCCCGCCCGGGCGAAGGCGGTGGCGACGGACGAGACGGCGGGCACGACCTCGACCTCCAGGCCGTGCTCCGGGGCGCGCAGGGTGCGTACGACGCCGAAGAAGCCGGGGTCGCCGTCGGCGAGGACGACGGCGCTGCCGCGGTGGCCCGCGATCCGCCGGGCGGCGAGGTCGACGCTGCCGAGCCGGATACGCTCGGCGCCCTTGGGCACCTCGGGGAGGGCCAGGTGGTGGGCCGCTCCTGCCACCAGGGTTGAGGCCGCGAGGGCGGACCTGGCCGCAGCGGTGAGCGGCGAACCGTCCCAGCCGATCACCGTGACCCGGTCGGCCATCGTTGTCAGTCTCCTGGTGTCGTCGCAGGTCGGGGAGCCCGCACGGGTGCGGGCAGGGTGAGAGTACCTGGCGCGGCGGTGGCCGACCCCGACCGGCTGCTGTCAGTTCCAGTCGGTGAAGGAGGCGTAGCCCGCGTCCGCCATCTGGTCGGCGACGCCCTCGAGGTCCTCGGGCAGCAGGCTCCAGACGATCAGATCGGTGCGGATGTCGGCCCAGCCTCCGTCCTCCGTCTGCGTACGCGCTATCCAGGCGTTGCGCAGCACGCCCTCGCTGATGCAGCCGATCTTCTGCGCGACCTGCTGGGAGGCGGTGTTGTCGGCGGCCGTGCGCAGTTCCAGGCGCTCGAACCTCTGGTTGCGGAAGAGCCACTTGGCCACGGCCAGCACCGATTCGGTGGCGTAGCCCTCGCCTCGCGCCCAGGGGGCGGTGACGTACGCGACCTCGGCGGCGAGCGTGCGCCAGTTGGTGTTCTGCAAATGGACGGTGCCGACGAGCCGCTGGGTGAGGAACTCAGTGACGGCCAGAACGATTCCACGGCCTTCGGCGCGCTCGGCAGGAGCGATCCTGCCGACCCATTCCTCGGCGTCGGCGACGGTGTACGGGTGCGGCACCGAGGTCCAGGCGGTGACTTGTTCGTCGTTCATCATCTCGGTGTGCGCCGGGATGTCGGCTTCCTCGAAGGGGCGCAGCACCAACCGCTCCGTGCTGATGGACACGTCCGGGAAGGTGGTAGTCATGCGCAGCTCCATGCCGAAGACCGTCGTAAGGGTCATAGCCGTAAAGGCACAGCATGCAGCATCGGGTGGGGGATGTGCATGGCCGGGTGGGCCCGCGAGGAGGCCCCACGCACCGGAACGCGGTGCGCGGGGCCTCGTTCAAGGGGCTTTCGGCGAGCGCTACTTGACGGCGCCGAAGGCCGCGACGACGGAGCCGGCGTACTTGTCGCCGATGAACTTCTTCACCTCGGGGGAGTTGAGGAGCTTCGCGAGCTTCCCCACGCGGGCGTCCTTCTCGTTGCCTTCCTTGACGGCGAGGAAGTTGGCGTACGGGTTGCCGTCGGGCTTCTCCAGCGCCAGGGAGTCCTGGGCGGGCTTGAGGTCGGCCTCAATGGCGTAGTTGCCGTTGATGACCGCGGCGTCGACGTCGTTCAGGGCGCGGGGCAGCGTGGCGGCCTCCAGCTCCTTGAACTTCAGGCCCTTGCTGTCCTTGATGTCGGAGAGCTTGGCGTCGGTGCCGGCGCCGTCCTTGAGGGTGATCAGGCCGTTGTCGGCGAGCAGCTTGAGCGCGCGGCCCTCGTTGGTGGTGTCGTTGGGGACGGCGATGGTCTGGCCGGCCTTGATCTCCATGATGTCCTTGGACTTCTTGGAGTAGAGGCCCAGGGGCTCCAGGTGGACGTTGACGACCGGGACGATGTGGGTCTTGTTCTTCTTGTTGAAGTCGTCGAGGTACGGCTTGTGCTGGAAGAAGTTGGCGTCGACCTGGCCGCTCTCGGTGGCGGTGTTCGGCAGGACGTAGTCCGTGAACTCCTTGACCTCGAGGTTCAGTCCGGCCTTCTTCGCCAGGTTGTCCTTGATGTAGTTGAGGATGTCGGCGTGCGGGGTCGGCGACGCGGCGACGACCAGCGCCTTGGACTCGTCGGCCTTGTCGCCGGAGTCGGACTTGGCGGCCGGGTCGGAAGCGGTGCCGCAGGCGGTGAGGCCGAGGGAGAGAGCGGCGGCAGCGGCGGCGACAGCGGTGAGCTTGATGTTCTTACGCACGAAGAGTGCCTCTTTCTGGTGGAACTGGTGGAGCGGAACGGCGCCCGGACAAGGAGTGCGGGCTGTGCGGGATGCGGTCAGGAAGCGGTACGGCCCCGGCGCGCCAGGAGTCGTACGACGCCGTCACCGATGAGCTGCACGGCGGTGACGATGGCGATCAGGATGACGACCGTGATGAGCATGAACTGGGTCTCGAAGCGCTGGAATCCGTAGGTGACGGCCTTGGATCCGAGCCCCTCGCCGCCGACCGCGCCGGCCATCGCCGAGTAGCCGACGAGCACGATCACGGTGGTGGTGACGGCGGAGACGAGCGAGGGCAGGGCCTGCGGCAGCAGCACCTTGCGGACGATCGTCGGGATGGACCCGCCCATCGACTGGACGGCCTCGACCAGTCCGTGGTCGACCTCGCGGATCGCCGTCTCGACGAGTCGCGCGAAGAACGGAATGGCGCCCACGGCGAGCGGCACGATCATCGCGGTGGGGCCGATGAAGGTGCCGACGACCAGCGTGGTGAAGGGGATCAGCGCGATCAGCAGGATGATGAAAGGCAGCGACCGGCCGATGTTCACGATCACGCCGACGACCTTGTTCACCGGGGTGTTCTGCAGCAGCCCGCCCTTGTCGGTGAGGACGAGCAGCACACCGAGCGGCAGTCCGCCCGCGACGGTGACGAGGGTGGACCACAGAACCATGTAGAGGGTGTCGACGGTGCCCTGGCTCAGCAGCGGCTGCATCTCCGACCAGGTCACTTGGCACCCTCCTTGACCAGCGCGGCGCCGCCCTGCGTGGGGAGGGCGACCGGCTCGGCGGGGGCGTCGACGACGTCGACCTGGAGGCCCTGCTCGCGCAGAAAGCCGACCGGGACGACGTTGTCCTCGTACCGGCCCGGGAGTTCAATGCGCATCCGGCCGATCTGCTTGCCGGCGACGGTGTCCATCGCGGCGCCGAGGATCGAGATGTCGATGTTGTACGTACGCGAGAGCTGGGAGATCACGGGCTGGGTGGCGGCATCGCCGTGGAAGGTGACGTCGATGACCGTGCTCTCCGGTCCTGAAGCCTCGCCGTCCACCGGGAACAGCTCCCGTGCCAGTTCGGAGCCGGGGGTTGCGAGCAGTTCGCTCACCGTGCCGGATTCGATGACCTTCCCCTTCTTCATCAGGGCTGCCGAGTCGCAGATCGTCTTGACGACGTCCATCTCGTGCGTGATGAGCAGAACTGTCAGTCCGAGCTGCTGGTTGAGGTCGCGGAGCAGCTGGAGGATCGAGCGGGTGGTCTCAGGGTCCAGGGCGCTGGTCGCCTCGTCGGAGAGCAGCACCTTGGGGTCGCCGGCGAGCGCCCGGGCGATGCCGACGCGCTGCTTCTGGCCGCCGGAGAGCTGTCCGGGGTACACCTTGGCCTTGTCGGCGAGACCCACCAGGTCGAGGAGTTCCAGGGCCTTGCGCGAGCGCTCGGCGCCCGGGATCCCGAGGATCTCCAGGGGCAGTTCGACGTTGTCCTTGACGGTGCGCGAGGACAGCAGGTTGAAGTGCTGGAAGACCATGCCGATGCGGCTGCGCGCCTCGCGCAGTTCCCTGGTGGCGCGCCGGCCGCGGCCGGCCAGCGCGGTGAGGTCCTGGCCGGCGACGGTCACGGTGCCGGAGGTGGGGCGCTCCAGCAGATTGACGCAGCGGATGAGCGAGGACTTTCCGGCGCCGCTCTGGCCGATGACTCCGAAGACCTCGCCCTCACGGACATGCAGGTCGACACCGTCCAGGGCGGTGACCTGGCGGCCTCGCGACTCATAGACCTTGGTAAGGCCCGTAGTGGTGATCACAGGGGGTATTCCGTCACTGTCGAGTGCACGGCGCGGTGTCCGCCGGGCACGGGGCATTCAGGTTCGGACAGTCGGGCGCAGCACGGCCGATTCGGCTGGTGGCCGGTGGGCGACGTGTGCGCGGGGGCAGGCTCGGTCCGATGCGGTCGGGCGGTGCATCGGATTCGGCTCGGCTGTCGGGTCTCGCTTCGGGGCGCGAGGCTCAGGCAGGGGCCCTCAGATGGCGCACATTCGACACATACAACGAGCACCGGGCGTCGTGATCGCCTCGGTCGCAAGGGTGCGGCTGCTCGTCGTGGTCATGTTGGCAAGTAAAGCAGACAGGAGTACGGAGCGATCAGGGCCATCCGCATATCGGACAGCCCTGACACGCCCTGCGGACAGGCTCAGCCGGCCGTGATGATCTCCACTCCCGTGCCCGTGGCCTGCACGGACACGGCCGAGAGGTCACCGACGACCACATCGGCGAGCAGCTCGGAGGGCTCGTGCGTTGTGGCCAAGGCCACGGTTCGCATGCCCGCGGCGCGCCCCGCGGCCAGCCCCGCCGGGGCGTCCTCGAAGACCACGCAGCGCGCCGGGTCCACGCCGAGCCGCCGCGCCCCGAGCAGGAAGGGCTCCGGGTCGGGCTTGCCGCGGGTGATGTCGTCGGCGGCGATCAGGTTCTTGGGCCGGATGCCGACCTCTTCGAGCCGGGCCTCGGCCAGCCGCCGGGTCGCGGAGGTGACCACGGCCCAGCGGTCGGCGGGCAGCTGCGCCAGCAGTTCGGCGGTGCCCGGCAGCAGGACGACTCCCCCGGGCACGTCCTCGACCTCGAGCTGTTCGATACGGGCCACCGCCTCGGGCACCACGTCCGCGGGCAGCAGGTCGGCGGCTATCTCGGCGGCGGGGCGGCCGTGCAGCTCGACGCGGGCGAAGGCCTCCGGCGTGATTCCGTACTCCTGCGCCCACCTGGTCCAGCAACGGTAGACGGACTCCACCGAAGAGATGAGGGTTCCGTCGTTGTCGAACAGCAGCGCTTCGGCATGGATCTTCATGGTCGTCGACCCTACGGGTCGCACGGGGCCGCGCGCATCAGGCCTTTTGGCCCGTAATACGCTCGGGGCCATGCTTGACGCCCTGACGGTCGCGGTCGCCGTGACCGCGCTCGCCCTCGCCGCCTGGTGCGGCTTCGCCGCCTACCGCGACCAGCCCACCAAGGACTGGCACTTCATCGGCATGGCCGTGGTGTCGGTGCTGGCGCTGGCGCAGCTTGGGGTCGGAATCGTGCAGTTGGCGCGCGGCGAGAAGGCGCACGAGGCAACCGCGATCTTCATCGCGTATCTGGTCGGCTCGTTCGCGGCGGTCCCGGCGGCCGGCTTTCTCTCGCTGGCCGAGCGGACCCGCTGGGGGTCCGCAACGGTCGCTGCGGGCGCCGTGGTTCTCGCCGTGCTCGAAGTGCGGCTCTACGACATCTGGGGAGGCTGACGATGGCCGAGCCGGTCACCGACGAGCAGCAGCGGCGCACCAAGCTGGTGCAGGGACCCGGACTCCTGCTGGTCTGGCTGTACGGAGTGATGTCCGTCGGCGCCGTCTCCCGCTCGGTCTACCAGATCCTCACCGACTTCGGCTCGGCGCCGCTGGCCCACACACTCTCCGCTGTGGCGGCCGTGGTGTACGCGTTCATCACGTACACCCTCGTACGCGGCGGGGAGACGGCCCGCAGGGCGGCGCTGGTGTGCTGCGCCGCCGAGCTCGCGGGCGTGCTGATCGTCGGGACCTGGACCGTGCTGGACCCGTCCGCCTTCCCCGATTCCACGGTGTGGTCGGAGTACGGCATGGGCTACATCTTCATTCCGGTGCTGCTGCCGGTCACCGGAATGCTCTGGCTGCGCAGGTCCCGGCAGGGCTAGGCGCCGCGCCTAGGCGCTGGCGACGTACTCCCGCTCCGACGCCTCCTTCTCCAGCGTGACCAGTGTGAGCCTCGGACCGACCCGCTCGCTGGCCACCGGCACATAGCCGCGGCTGCGGTACAACCGCAGATTGCTCTCGCTGCGGTGCCCGGTGAAGAGCTGGAACCGCTTGGCGCCCGGATCCCCCGCGAAGCACTCCTCGATCGCGTCGAGCAGCCGCCCGCCCAGGCCATGGCGCTGCATCCGCGGATGCACGATCAGCTTGGCGATCCGGGCCATGCCGCCCGCGTCGACCCTGCCGCGCACGGAGGCGACCACCTCGTCGCCGAGCCTGGCCACCAGGGCGTGGCCCTGGGCCATTTCGGCCCGCAGATCCTCAAGTGACTGGATGAGGGGCTCGATTCCGTAGTCGCCGTAGAGCTCGGCCTCGGTCTGGTAGCACAGATACTGCAGCTTGAGGATGTGCTCCGCGTCCTGTGCTCTCGCCGCTGAGATGGTCACGCTCATGCCCATGTGCGCATGCCTCCCGCTCACCTGTCCGCCGGTTGTCTATCGCTCCTTTCCCCCAAGTTCAGGAGCCGCAACCTCTGCCGTCAGCATTCTGCGCAGGCATCCCAGGCAGCGGGAACGCATCGGCCCAAGGCTCCCTTGTGAGATTCCCAACTCCCCTGCGATTTCACGGTAGGTGGGGTCGTCGGGGGACAGCATCGCGGTCAGAAGCCGGGGACAGTTCCCCGGGGTGCGGGCGACCGCTGCCCGAATGACGCGGCGCCGCTCGGCCCTCAGCGCGGCCCGTTCGGGGCTGCCTGCCGGGTCCGACGGGTCATGGCCGTACGGGAGTTCCCGGGCGGCCGTGCGACGGGCGCGGCGGGCTTCCGCGCGTACGGCCGACTTGACCCAACGGGCGGCGTCCGGCAGCAGACCGTCCCCGCCGAGCCGCTCGAGGAGCCGTACCCAGACGGCCTGTTCGAGGTCACGGGCCTCCATCGCGGCGGCCGGGGCCTCCGCAGTCGCCTCGGCGCTCACGAGCGAGCGCAGCGCGCTGACCACTTGGGCGGCGGTTTCGTGGCGAAGGGTCATGCCCTGCGGGACGTGCTGTCGCGCGGCGGCGGTTGCCGTGCGACAGCACACTCACCCGTACGGGCCAAAGGGCGTCGGGAGCCGTCAGCCGCGGAAGTCGGCGGCGGCGAGCAGCCCGGTGTCGGCGTTGTCCGTGAAGATGCCGTCGATGCCGGTCTCGAAGCAGGCCTTGAACACGCCGAAGACGTCGCCGTACGCGTTCGGGTCGGTGCCACGCCGGAAGTCGGCGGGCAGGAAGGTGTTCTCGTTGCGCATCGTGTACGGGTGCACGACCAGGCCCTTGGCGTGCGCGTCCCTCACCAGCGTCGTCGGCGTGCTGAGCTTGCCGCTCGCGTCCCTCGGGATGACCAGGTCGAGGGTCGGGCCGAGGCCCTGCGCGAAGGACGCGATCCACTTCAGGCCCTCGGGCTTGACGAGGTCCGCGACCGTGCGGGGGTCGCCCGCCTCGACGAAGTCCCAGGGACGCGTGCTCGCGCCGGACAGCAGCACGACGCGCGGCGAGGAGACCAGCTTCGCCAGCCTCTGCATGCTGCTCGGCTCGAACGACTGCAGGAAAACCGGCGAGCCCTTACCGTCGCGTCCGTAGCGGCGAAGCAGCTTCGCGAGCGGCTCCTCCAGACCGAGCCCGATCCCCCGGAAGTACGTGGGGTGCTTGGTCTCGACATACAGCCAGACAGGACGACCGCGCCGACGGCCCTCCTGCTCCGCCCAGCGCAGCACCTCCTCGAAGGTGGGGACGGCCCAGCGGCCGTCGTAGAGGGTGTTCTCCTGACGGTTGCCCGGTATCCGCTCCTTGGCGCGCAGCGTCTTCAGCTCGGCGAGAGTGAAGTCCTCGGTGAACCAGCCGGTGAGGCTGACGCCGTCGACGGACTTGGTGGTCTTGCGCGACGCGAACTCCGGGTGCGCCGCGACATCCGTCGTACCCGTGATGTCGTTCTCGTGACGGCATACGAGATGGCCGTCCTTGGTGGGCACCAGGTCCTGCTCGATGACGTGCGCGCCCATGTCGAGGGCCAGCTGGTAGGAGCCGATGGTGTGCTCGGGCCGGTAGCCGCTGGCACCCCGGTGGGCAATGACGGTCGGGTAGGGCAGATCCCGGTACGAGGATCCGTCGCCGCCCTGGCGCTCGTCGGCCTCGGCACGTGCCGCGGTGGCGCCGCCGACGCCGAGAGCGGCCGTGCCGAGCACCGCCGCTCCTAGTACGGTCCGGCGCCCCGGACTTCTGTCCGCACCCTGAGTCATCGACATTCCTCCATCTTTCCCGCGTGTGATGTCACGCACCTGTCGAGCGACGGCCGATGCTAGGCGGCAACGCCCTATCTACGGCAGACCCTGGGCGAACGCAGCGAAAACACACATCAACACTGCGTATCCGCTCCGTGAACCGATGTGCGATCAGGTGTGACCCGCGAGTATCGTCCTCACCTGCAGAGACTTCGCCTGCCGTCACAGTCCGCCCCACGACACCGTCCATGACACCGGAGGACCCGTTGTCCCGCTTGTCGCTCATCAAGGCAGTGCTCGGCCCCATCCTGCGCCTGATGTTCCGCCCCCGCGTGGAAGGTGTCGAGAACATCCCCGGGACCGGACCTGTCATCCTCGCCGGAAACCATCTGACGTTCATCGACTCGATGATCATGCCGCTGGTGTGCGCCCGTCCGGTCTACTTCATCGGCAAGGACGAGTACGTCACGGGCAAGGGCTTCAAGGGCCGGCTGATGGCCTGGTTCTTCACCGGCTGCGGAATGATCCCGGTGGACCGCGACGGCGCGAACGGGGGCGTGGCCGCGCTGATGACGGGCCGCCGGGTGCTGGAGGAGGGCAAGGTCTTCGGCATCTACCCGGAGGGCACCCGCTCCCCCGACGGCCGGCTCTACCGCGGCCGTACGGGCATCGCCCGGCTGACGCTGATGACCGGCGCGCCGGTGGTCCCGTTCGCGGTGATCGGCACGGACAAGCTCCAGCCGGGCGGGGCGGGGCTGCCGCGGCCGGGCCGGGTGACGGTCCGCTTCGGCGAGCCGATGGAGTTCTCGCGCTACGAGGGGATGGACCGCGACCGCTATGTGCTGCGGGCGGTCACGGACTCGGTGATGGCGGAGGTCATGGAGCTGTCGGGGCAGGAGTACGTGGACATGTACGCAACGAAGGCGAAGGCGGCCTGACGGCCGCGAGGGCGTGACGGGGCCGGCCCGGGCGGCGCGATCGTTCCAGTCCGGCCGGCGGCGCGATCGTTCCAGTCCGGCGCCGGTCGGCCCGTTCGGCCGAAGCGTGTGAGGCGCGTCCCGGCGCCGAGCCCGCGGGAGCGACGGACACAACCACCGCGACCGGGGCGAAGTCAGTCAGGCGCACGAAGGGCCGGCCCTTCGCCGTGTCGCACGCTCCGGTCACGGGTGCTCGATGCCCTCCTCGAGCTTCTGGCCCCGCAGCAGGAACCACGCCGCGACCGCCGTGGCGAACAGCACCGCCGCGCCCACCGCGGCCGCCCCCTGGAAGCCGTCCGTGAAGGCGTCCTGCGCGGCCGACAGCATCGTGTCGCCCTGTTCCGGCGGCAGGTCCTTCGCCGACTCGACCGCGCCGCCGAGGGAGTCGTGCGCAGCGGCCACCGCCTCGGCCGGGACGCCCGGCGGCGCGGTGAAGCCGCGGTACATGCAGGTCACGATCGAGCCGAGCAGCGCGATGCCGAGCGCCGCGCCCAGTTCGTACGCCGTCTCGGACACCGCGGACGCCGCGCCCGCCTGCTCCTTGGGCACGCTGGAGAGGATGACGTCCGCGGTCACGGTGAAGGCGAGGCCCGCTCCCACGCCGCCGACGAACAGCGCGATGCCGAGCGCCACGACGCCGGTGGACGCGCTGATCGTCGTACAGGCGGCGAGAGCGAGACCGACCGCTGTCAGTCCGCCGGACACGGCGCTGCGTACGGAGGCTCTGCGGGCGAGATGACCGGCCAGCAGTCCCGCGCCCACCGCGCCGATCGCGGCGGGCAGTTCGATCAGTCCGGCCTCCAACGGCGAGCGCAGCTGGACCAGTTGCAGGAACTGCGAGAGGAAGAAGACCAGGCCGGACAGGCCGAGGATGGTCAGCAGATCAGCGAGCACCGCGCCGGAGAAGCCGCGGTGGTGGAAGAGCCGCATGTTCAGCAGGGGCGAGGCGAGCGTCAACTGCCGCCGGGCGAACCAGTACAGCGCGGCCAGGCCGATGGCCGCGGCCGCCGCCATGTCCCCGCCCACGCCGTGCACCGCCGCTTCCTTGACGGCGTAGACGACGCTGACGATGCCGATCAGGGAGAGGGCGACGCTGGTCAGGTCCCAGGGGCCGGGGGCCGGGTCGCGGGACTCCGGCAGGAGCTTGATGCCGACGAGCACCAGCACGGCCATGACGGGCAGGTTGATCAGGAAGACCGAGCCCCACCAGAAGTTCTCCAGCAGGAAGCCGCCGACGACGGGTCCGACCGCGGCGCCCGCGGAGGCGGCCGCGCCCCAGATGCCGACGGCGAGGCTGCGTTCCTTGGGATCGTGGAAGATGTTGCGGATCAGCGCGAGGGTGGACGGCATCAGGGTGGCGCCCGCCACGCCGAGCAGGGCCCGCGCGAGGATCATCAACTCGGGGCTGGTGGCGTACGCGTTGAGCACGGACACGGCGCCGAACGCGACCGCGCCGATCAGCAGCAGCTTCTTGCGGCCGATACGGTCGCCGAGGCTGCCCATGGAGACGAGCAGGCCGGCGATGACGAACGAGTAGACGTCGCCGATCCACAGCAGTTGGGTGCCCGACGGCCTGAGGTCCTCGCTGAGGAACGGCGTGGCGAGGCCGAGGACGGTCGCGTCGACGGCGACCAGCAGCACGGCAGGGACGAGGACGGCGAGCGCGAGCCACCGGCCCGGACTGCGTGCGGCCGCGGTTTCCGTCGCCCGCAGGTCGGTACCAGTCATTGCTCCACGCTCCGGCGTGCGCCGCCGAGCAGCAGCTCGGCGATCATGTACTGGAAGTCCTTGGCCGCGACGCGCCCTTCCTGCACCGACCAGGCGCCGGCGCCGACGAGGCCGTACAGTGCCTCGGTCAGCCAGGCGGGCGTGAGGTCGATGCGGAACTCGCCCTGTTCCTGTCCGCGCCGGAAGAGCGCGGAGACGCGGGCGTCGAGGCGGTTCCAGCCCTCGTGCATCTGGTCGCCCTCGAAGAGCTGGTTCTCGGTGACGAGGAAGGCGAGCAGCGGGGCGGCGGGCTCCACTTCGGCGATGAGCCGGCGCAGGGCGCCCTCGGCGGTGCCGTGGTCGAGCCGGGCAGCGTCGAGGGCGGCCTCGAACTCCCGGATGCCGAGGTCTTCGAGGGCCTTGACGAGGGAGTGCCGGCCGGCGAAGTGCCGGTGCAGGGTGGCGCGTCCGATGCCCGCGGCGCGCGCGACTTCGTCCATGGTGGCGGTCGCTTTGCGGGAGAGCAGGGCGGCGGCGGTGCGCAGCACCTGTTCGCGGTCGACTGCCATGAGACAACCATAACCCATGTGAGACATGAACGTCTCACATGGGTCAGAGGGCAAAGCTCAGCGCCGCCGCCCGGTAGCCGGGCGGCGGCGCTGGAGGAGCACTGACGGGCCGGCTACCGCTTCGCGGTCGCCCACGCGTGCTGGAGGGCCAAGTCCGCCTTGACCTCCGCCAGCTGGGCCGCTACCGCCGACGGGGCCGTACCTCCGCGCCCGCTGCGGGACGCCAGCGCGCCCGGGACGTTCAGGACCGTGCGGACCTTCGGCGTCAGATGCTCGGAGATCTTCGCGAACTGGGCGTCCGTCAGCTCGTCGAGCTCGATGCCCCGCTGCTCGCACTCCTTGACGCACTCGCCCGCGACCTCGTGCGCCACCCGGAACGGCACCCCCTGCTTCACCAGCCACTCCGCGATGTCCGTCGCGAGCGAGAAACCGGCCGGAGCCAGCTCCTCCATCCGTGCGCGGTTGACCGTCAGCGTCGCCATCATCCCGGTGAATGCCGGAAGCAGGACCTCCAGCTGGTCGCAGGAGTCGAAGACCGGCTCCTTGTCCTCCTGGAGGTCGCGGTTGTACGCGAGCGGCAGGGCCTTCAGGGTGGCGAGCAGGCCGGTCAGGTTGCCGATCAGGCGGCCTGACTTGCCGCGCGCCAGCTCCGCGATGTCCGGGTTCTTCTTCTGCGGCATGATCGACGAACCCGTCGAGAAGGCGTCGTGGAGCGTGACGAAGGAGAACTCCTTCGTGTTCCAGATGATGATCTCTTCCGCGATACGGGAGAGGTTGACACCGATCATCGCGGTGATGAAGGCGAACTCCGCGACGAAGTCACGCGACGCCGTGCCGTCGATGGAGTTACCCACCGAGCCGTGCTCGAAGCCCAGGTCCGCGGCGACCGCCTCCGGGTCGAGTCCGAGCGAGGACCCCGCCAACGCACCCGATCCATAGGGCGATACGGCCGTACGCTCGTCCCACTGCCGCAGCCGCTCCGCGTCCCGCGACAGCGACTGGACATGCGCCAGCACATGGTGCGCGAAGAGCACCGGCTGGGCGTGCTGGAGGTGCGTACGGCCGGGCATCGCCACGTCCGGGTGCGCCTCGGCCAGGCCGACCAGCGCGTCCTGGAGGTCTGCGATCAGGCCGCCGATGATCCGGGCATGGTCCCGCAGATACATCCGGAAGAGTGTCGCGACCTGGTCGTTCCGCGACCGGCCGGCCCGCAGCTTGCCGCCGAGGTCCGGGCCGAGCCGCTCCAGCAGGCCGCGCTCCAGTGCCGTATGGACATCCTCGTCGGCGATCGTGCCCACGAACTGTCCGGACGCCACATCTGCTTCGAGCCGGTCGAGCCCGGCGAGCATCCGGTCCTGCTCGTCCTCGGTGAGCAGCCCCGCCTTGTGCAGCACACGCGCGTGGGCGCGGGACCCCGCGATGTCGTACGGCGCTAGGCGCCAGTCGAAGTGGACGGACGCGGACAGCTTGGCCAGCGCCTCGGCGGGACCGTCGGCGAAACGGCCTCCCCAGAGCCGGACGTCACCGCTGTTGCTGCTCACTGCTGTGCTCCTCAAGGCTGTGTATGTACGACCGCCTCCCCACCCCGCGGGTGAGGAGGCGGAAATCACGCTACTGCTCAGATCAGGTCCCGCTTGGCCGCGATCTTCGACGACAGGCCGAAGATTTCGATGAAGCCCTGCGCCTTCGACTGGTCGAACGTGTCGCCCGAGTCGTAGGTCGCCAGGTTGAAGTCGTACAGCGACTCCTCGGACTTCCGGCCGGTGACGACGGCGCGGCCGCCGTGCAGCGTCAGCCGGACGTCGCCGGTGACGTGCTGGTTGGCCTCGTTGATGAAGCCGTCCAGAGCCCGCTTGAGCGGGGAGAACCACAGGCCGTCGTAGACCAGCTCGCCCCAGCGCTGCTCGACCTGCCGCTTGTAGCGGGCCAGTTCGCGCTCGACCGTGACGTTCTCCAGCTCCTGATGCGCGGTGATCAGCGCGATCGCGCCCGGCGCCTCGTACACCTCACGGGACTTGATGCCGACAAGGCGGTCCTCGACCATGTCGATCCGGCCGATGCCCTGTCCGCCGGCCCGCTCGTTGAGCTGCTGGATCGCCTGCAGGACGGTGACGGGCTTGCCGTCAATGGCGACGGGGACGCCCTCCTTGAAGGAGATGACGACCTCGTCGGCCTCGCGCGGCTCCGCCGGGTTCGAGGTGTACTCGTAGATGTCCTCGATCGGCGCGTTCCAGATGTCCTCCAGGAAGCCGGTCTCGACGGCCCGCCCGAAGACGTTCTGGTCGATGGAGTACGGCGACTTCTTGGTGGTCGCGATCGGGAGCTGCTTCTCCTCGCAGAAGGCGATCGCCTTGTCCCGGGTCATCGCGTAGTCGCGGACCGGGGCGATGCACTTCAGATCGGGGCCGAGTGCGGAGATACCGGCCTCGAAGCGGACCTGGTCGTTGCCCTTGCCGGTGCAGCCGTGGGCGACGATGCCCGCGTTGTGCTTCTTGGCGGCGGCGACGAGGTGCTTGACGATCGTCGGCCGGGAGAGGGCGGATACCAGCGGGTAGCGGTCCATGTAAAGGGCGTTGGCCTTGATCGCCGGGAGGCAGTACTCGTCGGCGAACTCGTCCTTGGCGTCGGCGACCTCGGCCTCGACCGCACCGCAGGCGAGCGCGCGCTTACGGATGACGTCCAGGTCCTCGCCGCCCTGGCCGACGTCCACGGCAACGGCGATGACCTCGGCGCCCGTCTCCTCGGCGATCCAGCCGATGGCGACGGAGGTGTCCAGGCCGCCCGAGTAGGCGAGTACGACGCGCTCGGTCACGGGTTTCTCCTTCACGGTGCATTCTCTGATGGAATAAGTATGCACTCCTCCGTATGTTTCGTCAATGCAGCTCTCGGGGGAGTGTGCGGGACGGGTACCGGAGCCTGAAAACGCCTGCCGGCGTGATCGATCGCGTTGGATAATCGCCCGCATGGGACAGCGCTATGAACGAATAGAGGGCAGGATCCGCGGCTTCATCGAGCAGCAGCCGGTGTTCTTCACCGCCACCGCCCCGCTCGGCGGGGACGGCCACGTCAACCTCTCCCCCAAGGGCCGCAGCGGGACCCTCGCCGTCATCGACGAGGTGACCCTCGCCTACCTCGACTTCGGCGGCAGCGGCGCCGAGACCATCGCCCATCTGCGCGAGGAGGGGAACGGGCGCATCACACTGATGTGGTGCGCATTCTCCGGACCGCCCAAGGTGCTGCGGGTGCACGGCAGCGGCGAGGCGATCTTCCGGGACGACCCGCGCTGGGCGGAGTTCATCACGCACTTCAAGGAGGTCGACGGGCCCAGCGCCCGCGCGATCATCGTCGTCCATGCGCGGCGGATCAGCGACGCCTGCGGGTTCGCCGTGCCGTTCATGGCGTACCAGGAGGAGCGCACCCAGCACGCGGAGCACTTCGGCCGTAAGTCGGACGAGGAGTTCGCGGCGTACTGCGAGAAGAAGGACCACGTGGGGGTGAGCCTGGACGGGCTGCCGGCGCTGCCGCTGCCTCTTCCCGCGCGTACGGACTGACGCCGGACAGTCGCTGGGTGCCCGTACGGCGCTGTCCGGGCGGCGCGCCCGCCGAGGCCCCGCGCGCCGGCTCCACCACGGGCAGGGTCACCCATCTGGTGGGACCGGCGCCGCGACGGGTTGGTCGGTGACGGTGCCACGCGCTACTGACCGGGGCGGCCGGCTCACAGATTGCCGAGCAGACCGTCACCGTCGTCGTCGACTTCCCCGAAATGATCGAGGCGCGATCGGCACCGGGCTCTTGCTGCTCATCGGCTTCGTCTCGGCCGGGGCGGTACGCCGGCGGATGGCGTACGAGACGTGGTACTACCTGCACCTTCTCACCTATGTCGCGGTGTATCTGACCTTCTGGCACCTGCTGGCGACGGGTGCCGACTTCGTGGCGAACCCGACGGTGCGCACCGTCTGGTACGTGCTGTACGGAGCGGTTGGCGCGCTGCTGCTCTGGTACAGCGTCCTGTCGCCCGTCCGGCTCAATCTCTGGCACCGGATGCGGGTCGAGTCGACCGTGGACGAGGCCCCCGGTGTGGTCTCCGTGCTGATCAGCGGGCGACGGCTGCATCGGCTCGGCGCCGAGGCGGGTCAGTTCTTCCGCTGGCGGAGGGCCCGTACGGAGCCATGACCGCCGGCCGCCGGAGCCGCAACAAGGTGCTGCTGATCGCGAGCGGCGCCGGGATCACCCCGCTGCGTGCTGCGATCAATGCCGATGGCAGCACCTGGCGGACCAGCGGATTCGCCCGCCACACGGCGAAGTTGACTGCCTGACGACCGGACCGCCGGCGGCCTCAGCGGTCGTTCTGGGCCAGGCGCAGCAGATGGTCCGCGAGCGCCTGGCCGCCGACCGGGTCGCGGCTGATGAGCAGCAGTGTGTCGTCGCCCGCGATGGTGCCGAGGATGTCGTGCAGTTCGGCCTGGTCGATGGCCGAGGCGAGGAACTGGGCCGCGCCCGGCGGCGTACGCAGCACCACGAGGTTGGCCGATGCCTCGGCCGAGATCAGCAGCTCGCCGGAGAGGCGACGCATGCGCTCCTCCTTCGCCGACTCGCCGAGCGGGGCATGCGGGGTGCGGAAGCCGCCCTCGCTGGGCACCGCGTAGATCAGCTCGCCGCCGGTGTTGCGGATCTTCACCGCGCCCAGCTCGTCGAGATCGCGGGAGAGCGTCGCCTGGGTGACGCTCAGTCCGTTGTCCGCGAGGAGCTTGGCGAGCTGGCTCTGCGAGCGCACCGGCTGCCGGTTGAGGATGTCCACGATCCGGCGGTGGCGGGCCGTGCGGGTCTGCGGAACGGCGGGCCCGCCGTGCTCGGTGTCCTGCGCCTCGGTCATCGTCGTCTCATTCTCCGGATCGTCCATCCCCGCCTGCTGCGTCGAGAACGCCGGGCAGGGCCTTGATGAACGCGTCCACCTCGGCCTCGCCGATGACCAGCGGAGGCATCAGGCGTACGACATCGGGGGCAGGCGCGTTCACCAGGAAGCCGGCGCTCTGAGCCGCCTGCTGCGCCTGCGGCGCGAGGGGCTCGTTGAGCACGATACCCAGCAGCAGGCCGGCGCCACGGACGTGTGAGACCAGCGGGTGGCCCAGGGATTCGATTCCGTCCCGCAGTTTCTCGCCCAGGCGCTTGACCTCGTCGAGGGTTCCACCGGCCGCGAGGGTGTCGAGTACGGCGAGTCCGGCGGCGCAGGCGACGGGGTTCCCGCCGAAGGTGGTGCCGTGCTGGCCGGGCTTCAGCAGCTCGGCGGCCTCACCGAAGGCAATGGTCGCGCCGATGGGGAGCCCGCCGCCGAGCCCCTTGGCGAGCGTGACCAGATCGGGCTCGACGCCCTGGTGGGCCTGGTGCTCGAACCAGTGTCCTGTCCGGCCGATGCCCGTCTGGACCTCGTCGAGCACGAGCAGCGTGCCGGTGGCCCGGGTGATCTCCCGGGCGGCCTCCAGATAGCCCTTGGGCGGGACGACCACGCCGTTCTCGCCCTGGATCGGCTCGATGATCACGAGCGCGGTCTCTTCGGTGACCACGGCCCGCAGCGCTTCGGCGTCTCCGTACTCAACGTGCGTGACGTCCCCGGGCAGCGGCAGGAACGGCTCCTGCTTTCCCGCCTGTCCGGTGAGCGCCAGCGACCCCATGGTGCGGCCGTGGAAGCCGCCGAGGGTGGCGACCATGTGCTTACGGCCCGTCAGCCGGCCGATTTTGAAGGCGGCTTCATTGGCCTCCGCGCCCGAGTTGCAGAAGAAGACGCGTCCGGGGCGGCCGAAGAGCTGGATGAGACGCTCCGCGAGTGCGACGGGCGGCTCGGCGACGTACAGGTTGGAGACATGGCCGAGGGAGGCGATCTGCCGGGAGACGGCTTCCACGACGGCGGGATGGGCGTGGCCGAGCGCGTTCACGGCGATGCCGCCGACGAAGTCGGTGTACTCGACGCCGTCCGCGTCCCAGACCTTGGCGCCCTCGCCGCGGACGAGGGACAGCTTCGGCGTGCCGTAGTTGTCGGTCATCACGCTCTGCCAACGCTGCGCGAATTCCTGGTTACTCATGATTCCCCCTGTCCGTCGGGCACGACCATCGTGCCGATGCCCTCGTCGGTGAAGATCTCCAGCAGGATCGAGTGCGGGACTCGGCCGTCCAGCACGCGGGCGGTGTTGACCCCGTTGCGTACGGCGAACAGACACCCCTCCATCTTCGGGACCATGCCGCTGGAGAGGTCGGGCAGCAGCTTCTCCAGCTGGCTCGCGGTGAGCCTGCTGATCACCTCGTCGCTGCTCGGCCAGTCCTCGTAGAGCCCCTCCACATCGGTGAGGACCATCAGCGTCTCGGCGCCCAGCGCGGCGGCGAGCGCGGCCGCGGCGGTGTCGGCGTTGACGTTGTAGACGTGGTGGTCCTCGGCGGAGCGGGCGATGGAGGAAATGACCGGGATACGGCCGTCCTCCAGCAGCGCCTGGATGGCACCCGGGTCGATCTCGGTGATCTCGCCGACCCGGCCGATGTCGACCAGTTCGCCGTCGATCCGCGGCTGATGCTTGGTGGCGGTGATGGTGTGGGCGTCCTCACCGGTCATGCCGACGGCGAGCGGGCCGTGCTGGTTGAGCAGCCCGACGAGCTCGCGCTGGACCTGGCCGGCCAGCACCATCCGTACGACGTCCATGGCTTCGGGCGTGGTGACCCGCAGGCCGGCTTTGAACTCGCTGACCAGGCCGTGCTTGTCGAGCTGCGCGCTGATCTGCGGGCCGCCGCCGTGCACGACGACCGGTTTGAGCCCGGCCTGGCGCAGAAAGACGACGTCCTGGGCGAAGGCCGCCTTGAGTTCCTCGTCGATCATGGCGTTGCCGCCGAATTTGATGACGACGGTCTTGCCGTTGTGCCGGGTCAGCCAGGGCAGCGCCTCGATGAGGATCTGGGCTTTGGGCAGTGCGGTGTGCTTACGAGTGCTCATGAGTCCTCAGGAGGAGTACGCGCTGTTCTCGTGGACGTAGTCGGCGGTGAGGTCGTTGGCCCAGATGACGGCGGACTCGGACCCGGCGGCGAGGTCGGCGGTGATCTTCACCTCGCGGTAGCGCATGTCGACGAGTTCACGGTCCTCACCGACGCCGCCGTTCTTGCAGACCCATACGTCGTTGATGGCGACGTTGAGCCGGTCGGGCTCGAAGGCGGCCTTCGTGGTGCCGATGGCGGACAGCACCCGGCCCCAGTTGGGGTCCTCGCCGTGGATGGCGCACTTGAGGAGGTTGTTACGGGCGATGGAGCGGCCCACCTCGACGGCGTCGTCCTCGGTCACCGCGTTGATCACCTCGATGCGGATGTCCTTGGAGGCGCCTTCGGCGTCGCCGATCAGCTGACGGGCGAGGTCGTCGCAGACGCTCTTGACGGCCTCGGCGAACTCCTCGTACCGGGGCGTGATCTCGCTGGCTCCGGAGGCCAGCAGCAGCACGGTGTCGTTGGTGGACATGCAGCCGTCGGAGTCGATCCGGTCGAAGGTCAGCCGGGTGGCGTCGCGCAGGGCCTTGTCGAGGGTCGCGGCTTCCAGGTCGGCGTCGGTGGTGAGGACGACGAGCATGGTGGCGAGGCCGGGGGCGAGCATGCCCGCGCCCTTGGCCATCCCGCCGACGGTCCAGCCCTCGCCGGCGACGACGGCGGTCTTGTGGACGGAGTCGGTGGTCTTGATGGCGATGGCGGCCTTCTCGCCGCCGTGCGGGGAGAGTTCGGCGGCGGCCTGCTCGATGCCGGGCAGCAGCTTGTCCATGGGCAGCAGTAGGCCGATGAGCCCGGTCGACGCGACGGCGACCTCGCCGGCGCTGTGCCCCGCCAGGACCTCGGCGGCCTTCTCGGCGGTGGCGTGGGTGTCCTGGAAGCCCTTGGGGCCCGTACAGGCGTTGGCACCACCGGAGTTGAGGACGACGGCGGTGACTTCGCCGCCGCGCAGGACCTGCTCGGACCACAGGACGGGAGCGGCCTTGACACGGTTGGAGGTGAAGACGCCCGCGGCGGCGCGGCGCGGACCGTTGTTGACCACGAGGGCCAGATCCGGATTGCCGTTCTCCTTGATCCCGGCGGCGATGCCCGCCGCCAAGAATCCCTTGGCTGCCGTGACGCTCACTGCATCTCCTTGGTCTTCTGCAGCCCGGCGGCTGCGCGTGCGTCGCTCACGGAGCGACTCCGATCGTGGAAAGTCCGGTGTCCTCGGGGAGCCCGAGGGCGAGGTTCATGCTCTGCACCGCGCCGCCTGCGGTGCCCTTGGTGAGGTTGTCGATGGCGCTGATCGCGATGATGCGGCCGGCTGCCTCGTCGTACGCGACCTGGATCTGGACGGCGTTGGATCCGTACACGGACGCAGTTGCGGGCCACTGTCCCTCGGGCAGCAGGCGGATGAACGGCTCGTCCTGGAAGGCCTTCTCGTACGCGGCCCGTACGGAATCGGCCGTCACGCCCCTTTTCGCCTTCGCGCTGCACGTGGCGAGGATGCCCCGGGGCATCGGCGCGAGGGTCGGCGTGAAGGAGACGCTGACCCGCTCCCCCGCCGCCGCGCTGAGGTTCTGGATCATCTCGGGGGTGTGCCGGTGGCCGCCGCCGACGCCGTAGGGGGTCATGGAGCCCATGACCTCGGAGCCGAGCAGATGCGGCTTGGGCGCCTTGCCCGCGCCGGAGGTGCCGGACGCGGCGGTGATGACGGCCTCGGGCTCGGCCAGAGAGGCCGCGTACGCGGGGAAGAGCGCGAGCGAGACGGCGGTGGGATAGCAGCCGGGCACCGCGATGCGCTTGGACCCCGCCAGGGCGGCGCGGGCGCCTGGCAGTTCGGGAAGGCCGTAGGGCCAGGTCCCGGCGTGCGGCGAACCGTAGAACGCCTCCCAGTCGGCGGCATCCTTCAGCCGGAAGTCGGCGCCCATGTCGACGACGAGCACCTCGTCGCCGAGCTGCTCGGCGACAGCGGCGGACTGCCCGTGCGGGAGGGCGAGAAAGACGACGTCGTGCCCGGCGAGCACCTCGGCGGTGGTCGGCTGGAGCACCCGGTCGGCGAGCGGCAGCAGATGGGGCTGCAGGCCGCCGAGCGGCTGCCCGGCGTTGGAGTTACCGGTGAGGGCGCCGATCTCGACGCGGGGATGGGCAAGGAGCAGCCGGAGCAGTTCCCCGCCCGCGTAACCGCTCGCTCCTGCCACTGCTGCTCGTACCGCCATCGAACCCTCCTCGTCGATGGCATGACTATACGCAGCTCCGTAGGTTTATGCAATCGCAGGACTGAACGCTTGAGTGTGACTTGTGACTGCGACTTTTAGTTGGCGGATGAGAGTTTTAGTTGGCGGATCTTGGTCTCGTAACGCTGCGTTGTGACCAGTTCCGAAGAACTGCCCCCTTCATCGACCGAGTAGTGCTGCTGTGGGTGAGTGGGCGAGGTAGCGAGGGCGAAGATCCCGTCGGATTCAAGTCATCTGGACCAGCTTGTCATGGCGTACGACGGGGACGCCGAGCTGCGGGATCGACTGAGGTTCGGGGACGACTGGGTACGTCGGTGGAGCTCGACATGGCACGTGGGCGATGGCAAGGTCTGCTGGCCGATCCGGGATATGGCTCACGTACCGGTGCTGTCGTCCCGCCCGATGCGGGGGTTCACGTGGCGGGCGAAGCAGCGGCATCGCCCCGGGCTTGAAGTGATGGCCTCCACAGGCAGGAAGCACGGCTTCGAGTCGTTGGAGGAGATGCGCCTGCTGGTCGCGCTGGACTTCTTGAGGGCATCGGAGGTGCTGTCGCAGCCGTTCCGGCTGGACTTCGAGCATGCGGGCGGGCAGGCCTGGCACATCCCGGACTTTCTGGCCGTGATCGGCGGCGGGATGTGGTTGCTGGACGTGCGCCCGATGGAGCTGATCAAGGAAGAGGACGCACTGAGGTTCGCGGCGGCCAGAGAAGTGGCGGCGGCCTGCGGCTGGCGGTACTCGATGGTCGCGGGCTGGCGCCCGCATGTCTGGAGCGTCCTTGATCACATGTCTTCGCGCCGGCGGCCGACGGGGGACCGGCTCGGCATGCGCGACCAGCTGCTCTCCGCCATCGGCGGGCAGCAGGGGCAGGTGATGACGTTCTCCGAGCTGACGGGCGCGACCAGCGTGCCTTCTGTTGGCCGGGCGAACATCGTCCGGCTGCTCTGGCAGCGCGAGCTAGGTGTTGACCTGGGCAGTCCTCTGCGGGACAGCTCGCTGATCTGGGCGGCGTGATGGCAGCGAGGGGATTCTTGCAGATCGCGCCGGGCAGGCGGGTCACGCTCAACGGCGTCGAGTGGACGATCGAAGACGTCCATGACCAGTTCGGTCGGCTCGTCCTCGTGGATGACGACGGCCGCACGGAGACCCGCTCGTTCCGCTGGCTCCTCAACCATCCCGATCTGCGGCTCCTGCCGACGGCCGAAGAGTCGGGTCGCCCGTCGCCGGTCTCCCGGCAGCCGAGGACACTGGCCGACCTGACCGAGGACCAGCTGGAACGGGCCCGGCTGCGGGCTGCGCACGTGCTGGAAGCCGAGACGGGGTTCCGGGAGGGCCATCCGGCTCGGGCCCTGCCGGGTGAGCCCCGGCCGGCCTACGATCCGGACCGCACGACGCTGACCCAGCGCCGCTACGCGAAGGCTGCGGAGATAAAGGCGATGCCCCGCCCGGAGGCGGTCCGGCTTGGCCTGCAGCACCTCAGCTTCCGGACGCTGGAGCGCCTGTCGGCGCTTTCGGGCGACAGTCTCCTGCTGGCCTGCGCGGACGGGCGCTGGACACGACGACGCAGCGGGCACCGCAGCATCACCGAGGAGGTCCGCGAGGCGATCTTCGCCGTCAAGGCCGAGTGCAGCGAACGCGCCCGTCTGAGCATGGCCGCCAGGCACCGGCTGATGCACCAGTACATGAGCGAGCGGTTCCCTGCGTTTCCGACCAAGAAGATCCCTTCCCGCTCGACGCTCGACCACGTCTGGCAGGAGTGGTTCGGCCCCGGCGGAGCCCGGCCACGTTACGGGCGGACGGCGGAGGCGGCCGCGGAGGCCGGGGTCTCCGGCCGGATGGTGGTCCACCGGCCGGGCCAGGTTCTGGTGCTGGACTCGACCCCGATGCCGGTGAAGCTGCGCGAGACCGTGTTCGGCGACGCGATCACCGCGACGCTGATCCTCGCACTCGATCTCTACACGCACGGGCTGCCGGCCTTCCGGCTTACGCTCCAGTCCGACACCTCGGTCGACATCGCGATGCTGCTGCGGGACGTGATGCTGCCGCGTCCGATGCGGGACGGCTGGGGCGAGGACATGGAATGGCCCTACGCCAGGGTCCCTGCCGATGTGATCGCGGAGTTCACCGGGCACAAAGTCGCTGCTCTGCCTTTCTTCGCTCCGGAGACGGTCACAACTGACCACGGCGGTCCCTACAAGAACCACGACTTGGTGGAGGCCGAGCGGGAGATCGGCTGCCGGATCCTTCCTGCCCGCATCCTGCGGCAGACCGACAAGTTCGCGGTCGAGCGCCAGTTCCTCACCATCCAGACCATGCTCTTCGAGCACTTGCTGGGCTTCACCGGCGGTGACGTCGCGGATCGCGGGGCCGACCCGGAACGCGATGCGAGCCTCACGCTCGCGCAAGCCGAGCACATCATCGCGACCTGGATCGTCCAGATCTGGCAGAACCGTAAACTAGGCGAATACGCCCCGAGTTGGGCGCCGGGTGAGAACCACAGTCCCAACACCCTGTTCGCTGCGGCGATGGAACAGGGCGGCTCCGACCTGGACTTCCCCGAACCGAGCTTCTACTACAAGGTCCTGCGCAAGCATCACGTGAAGATCCACCCGCGACGCGGAGTGAAGATCCTCGGGCTTTGGTATTACCACCCGGTCCTAGATGAGCCGCGCTTTCTGCAGCCATCCTCCCGAGGCGGCAAACAAGCGGGCCAGTGGGTGGTCCGCAGCGACCGAAGAGACCGTCGGCAGGTGTTCTTCCAGGACCCGGCCGACCACGAGGCCTGGTGTCGGCGTACACGTGAACGTGCATAGCCACGTACGACTGTACGTGCATAGTTCTTGATGTGCTGAGAGTTGGCGCCCTGCACGCTGCTGCTTGTTGTTCAAGGTTGCAGAGAGGGGTCGATCGTGGTCTTGGACCCGCAGCGCTGGCTGGAACTCCGGCGCTTTCGTGGCCTGGTCGAGTCCGGGGCCATGAGCCTGTCGGAGGTGGCCAAGGAGACCGGGCTGAACTGGCGGACGGTCAGCAAGTACTTGTCTGCCGACGGGTCATCCGCGCCGCCGCGTCGGACGGCGAAGGGCTCTCCACGCCAGCGGGTGGTCGACGAGGTTGCGCCCTTGATCGACGCGATGCTGCGGGCAGAGGTCCTGATGAAGGCCGCGGTGATCCATGAGCGGCTGGCGAAGGAGTACGGGTTCACCGGCAGCTACCAGCGAGTCAAGCTCTACGTTCAGGAAGCGCGCCCGAGGGTCGCCGAGGAACTGGGCATCACGCCGAGGGAACTGGCCGGGATGCACCGACGGTTCGAGGTGATCCCAGGCGCCCAGGCCCAAGTCGACTGGGGCGACGAGGGCAAGATCCTCGCCCATATGGGCATCCCCAAGGTCTACTCATTCCACATGGTGCTGTCGTACTCGCGCGACCCGTTCTGCTGCTTCACCACCAGCCTGGACCTGCAGACGTTCTTCGACTGCCACCGCCAGGCGTTCGCGCACTTCGGCGGTTATGTGGGTGACAACTCTTCCGCGATCTCGTGTTCCCGGTCAGGATGGTCGCTCCCGTCGAGGAGCTCGGATGGCCTGGCAGCCGCGGTTGGTACGACGCGTCGATGCTGCGGGAAACCCCGCGGCATCGCTCGGGCATGCCCTGGTTGACGACTACCTGGAGTTCGTGGCGGCACGCTGCCGGCCGAACACGCTGCTGGCCACCGCCTACGACCTGAAGGTGTTCTTCTCGGCGGTGCCCAAGGAGCCGGCCGACGTCGTCACCGCGGACATCTTCGCGTTCATCACCGCGCAGAAGAAGCCGCGGCGGGGGCCAAAGGTGGTCCGGCTCGAAGACGGTGAAGTTGGACTCTCGGCACGGACCATCAAGCGCCGACTCGCCAGCGTCTCTGGGCTGTTCGGCTACCTGATGACCCGCGACGACCTCGCCTTCGACCGCAACCCGGTGCCGACAGGGCTGGCCAACCGCCGCCGCAGCGGCAACCGCGGGGCACCGCTCCTGCGCACGCCCCGCACCCTCCCGCGTGTCCTCGGACCTGGCGAGGTCGAGACGGTCCTCGGCGCGCTGAACACCGCACGGGACCGGGCCATGGTCCTCGGGATGGTGCTGGGCGGACTGCGCCGCTGCGAGGTTCTTGGCCTGCGGTTCGGCGACCTCTCACCGGGCGAGCGTCGGGTCTTCATCAGTGAGGGCAAGGGCGGACACCAGCGCCTGATACCGGTCTCCGCGCAGTTCTTCAGCGCGGTCGGTGACTACCTGGACCATGAGCGTCCGTCGGTCGACCACGACCAGTTGTTCGTGGTGTTGCGCGGGCCGACTCGTGGCCGGCCGCTGTCCGCCGACGGTCTGGATGAGATCCTCGACGGCGTCCGGAAACGGACCGGACTGCCGAAGTTGACATGCCACCAGCTCCGGCACACCTGCCTGACCCGGCTGCGGGAGGCAGGCATGGCCCTGGAAGCGGTACAGGCTCAGGCCGGACACCGCTCCATCGAGTCGACCCGGATCTACATACACCTGGCGAACAGCTGGCTCGTCGAGCAGTACCTGCAGGCGAGTGCCGCGATCGACGCCGACCGGGCAGACGCCTGATGCGCCGGGCCCGGGCTGCGGCCTTGCCGATCGTGCGCCCGGACCTGGTCGAGTTCTATCTCGCTCACCGGGCCGCGCAGGGCATGAACACCGATCACAAGGTCCGCTGGGGAGCCCGCGCTCTGCTCGCCGCGGTGCCCGACCTGGAGGACTTCTCCCACCTGCCGCTGGAACGCCAGCTCGCCTTCAATCACGAGACCCACCGGTTCATCAGCTGGCTCTCGGTCACTGGACGGATGCAGCCGGGCGCGGACTACCTCGTTGCCCGGCGCCCGCGATTGGGCATCGTGCTCGCTCGCACGGAACCGGAACTGCACCTGCAGTTCATGGAGACTGCCCGTTCCCTCGGCTTTCGCGAGGCGCTGGCCATGACCCAGTTCAACCTGCTGGGCCATTTCGTGGCCCTGTTCGGCAAGCAGCCGCACGAGCTGCAGCAGAGCGACTGGGACGAGGGGCGCCACCTGCTGCTGGAGGCGGCCCGCCGCATCCCCAATCGCGGTGTCAAGGCCCTGTCGACTGCCCTGTTCAACCTGGAGGCGACTCTCTTCCACTGCGAGTTGACCGACCAGCTCCCGCGTCGTCGATCGCCGGACCGGGCCGACATGAGGGCCCAGGAGTGGTCCCGCGTCCCGGCCGGGATATCGGACACCATGCAGCACTACCTGCAGCAGATCGCTGGAACGTTGCGGCCCGGCACCGTGAAGAACGCCGAGCTGACGCTGCGGGAGTTCGCCCTGCTCGCTGCAGAAGATCCGCACGTGACCTGTGTCGCCGAGCTCAAGCGGCGGCACGTCGAAGGCTATCGGCAATGGCTGCTGGAGCGACCGGCCGCCCGCGGAGGAACACTGCACCGGCACACCGTCCGCGACCGGCTGAGCAAACTCCGGGGATTCTTCCGCCGCCTGGACGAGTGGGACGCCGTCGACCGGCCGCCCCGCCAACTGGTGTTCGAAGGCGATTTCCCGATCGCGGACGAGCCGCTGCCGCGCTTCCTCGACGACGCTGCGGCCGCCAAGCTGCTGGCCGCCGCCCGCAAGGATCCCGATCCATTCGCCCGGCTGACCATCGAGATCCTCGCCCGCACCGGGATGCGCCGCAGCGAGATGCTCGGCCTCACCATCGACGCGGTAGTCCAGATCGGCTCCGCCTACTGGCTCCGCGTCCCCGTCGGCAAGATGCACACCGACCGCTATGTTCCCTTGCACCCGCAGCTCAAGACACTGCTGGATGACTGGCTGCTGCACCGGCCCGAGGGCCTGCGCTCGAACCTGCTGTTCACCGACCACGGCCGCCCGGTCAACGCCTCCCGCATCGAAGCCGCTGTCCGCAAGGCCGCCCAGCAGGCCGGACTCGGCCGGGTCACGCCACACCAGCTGAGGCACACTCTGGCCACCCAAGCGATCAACCGGGGCATGTCCCTGGAGGCCATCGCCGCGCTACTCGGACACAAGTCGTTGTCCATGACACGTGTTTACGCGCGGATCGCCGACCGGACCGTCGCAGACGAATATTTCGCCGTCTCGGAGAAGGTCGAGGCGCTCTACGACGCCCCGCGCCAGCTGCCGGCCGATGCCGAGGGAACGGAGATGGCCAAGCTCCGCCGGGAGATGCACCGCAGGATGCTCGGCAACGGCTACTGCGCTCGCCCTGTCGAGATGGACTGCCACTTCGAGTCGATCTGCGAGTCCTGCACGTTCTTCGCCACCACGATCGAGTTCCGCCCTACCCTCCAACGCCAGCGAGACGACGCGGCAGCCAAGGGACAGGTCGCACGCGAGCAGATCTTTGACGGACTCCTCAGCCGACTTGATGAAGAAGCCTCCTGATCTCTTGTCCCTATGAGAATGAGTCTCCGTCAGAGAGCAGAAGCTGGACCAGACCCACCGAGGTGTCGTCGTTGGGGGAAGCGTGGACGGCGCGGGCTGTCCAGCGGCCTGGTCGTATCGGGACGGGGGCCTGCTCCGGCAGTCCTCCGTGGTTGGGGTACTCGACGTCCAGCTCGGCTCCGGCGGTGACAGAGTCCATGAGCACGGCCGGGCCGTCTGTCTCCCAGACACCGCACTTCTCCCACGGGGTGGTGGGGTCGGTGAGAACAGCCTTGGCTGCGGCGATCAGATCGGCCTCGGAGTCGGCTCCGAGCCAGCGGACGAAGGCGTGGTGTTCTGGCAGATAGCAGGTGGTGGCGGGTTGGTCTGCCAGGACAAGTCCTCGCGCGCCTTCCTCGCCGACAGAAATCACGCCGACCAGATCGTCCACCTCGCAGGCGCGGTCGTAATCGTCTGGGACGTCCCCGTCGCCGATGACCATCCCCGACTCCGTGCAGCCACGCCATCCGTCCAATACGGAGACTGGTACGGCGATCAAGGGTCCGCCCATCGACTCGACCCAGATGAGGGAAGGATCGGCTGAACTGGCTGCGGTGGAGGAGGACGTCTTCATCGCGCCAGTATCACCTCGGCCACTGACAATGCTTTCCCCAGTCTGCCGAGCAGCTTCACTGACACCTCGCCGCGGACCGGCCCAACCTCGATGACATCGCGGCGGATCGTGTGAGGCTGGGCACCAACCTCTCCCTCACCACGGAGGCTTGACATCGAGACCCGCATATTAGAGGGGTGCCGATGACAATCGTCTACGACCGCACCAAGACCGTCGTGCGCCGCCACGTCGCTCCCGGTGAGGCGGTCCCGCTGCATCCGGAGGCGGTCGGGTTCGCCGGCCACTACGACTTCGACATCGACGTGCTGGCCGCTTACCGGCCACAGGGCAAGGGCCGGGTCGAGCGGCAGGTCCTGATCGTGCGCGACCACGTCCTGTCCGGGAGAGCCTTCTCATCCCTTGAGGAGATGGACGCGGCGTTCGCCACCTGGGTGCCGCAGCGACGGGCTCAGATCCACAAGACCCACCGCGAGGTGATCGGGCATCGTGCCGCCCGGGACCACGCGGCCCTCAAGCCGCTGCCGCCGAGTGCCTATCTGGTGGCCGAACGGCATCTGCGGCCGGTCGGCAAGGACTGCCTGGTCGCCTTCGGCGGCAACCTCTATTCGGTGCCGGCCCGCAAGGTCCGCCCGCGCCAACTGGTGGAGATCAGAGCCACGAAATCCCAGGTCATGCTGCACTCCACCACCCCCGATGCCGGCGGGGAAACCCTGCTGGCCATGCACCCGCGGGCGGTCGGCCGCGGCGTCCGTGTCGTGGAGGAGAAGCACTGGGACGGCCTGCCCACCGGCAAGGGACGCCGGGTCACCACCGGCGACGTCCCGGCCCGGCCGCGTCACGAGCGTCCTCTCGGCGAGGAGACCGGCCCGCTGCAGGCCCTGCTGAACCGGGCCGCGGCCACCCGGATCGAGGTCGGCCGCCGACCACTGTCGGTCTATGACGAGCTGACCGGCACCCGCCCCTTCACCACCCACCCGAGCACGAGGGAATCGTCTTGAGCGAGCTGGTCTCCACACGCATCCGCACCACGGCCGGCAAGCTCGGCCTTCCCCACCTGGCCGAAGCCATCAGCGAGTACACCCGGCGGGCCGACGAAGCGAAGATGGGCTACCTCGACTTCCTCGACCTGGTGCTATCCGAAGAACTGGCCGTGCGCGATGACCGCCGCTTCCGCCAGGGCCTGCGGCTCTCCAGGCTTCCGCACCACAAGACGCTCGACGAGTACGACTTTGCGTTCCAGCCCGAACTCGACCCGCGCAAGGTCAAGGACCTCGCCACCCTGTCCTTCGTGGAAGCCAAAGCGAACGCGGCTCTGCTCGGGCCGCCCGGGGTCGGCAAGACCCACATCGCCATCGCCCTGGCGGTCGCGGCCTGCCGGGCGGGCTACTCGATCTACTTCACCAGCCTCGACGACATGGTCCGCAACCTCAAAACCGCCGAGGCAGCCGGACGGCTGAGCAACAAGCTCGGCACCTACCTACGGCCGAGCGTCCTCGTGGTCGACGAAGTCGGCTACCAGCCCCTCGAACGAGCGGAAGCGAATCTGGTCTTCCAGGTGATCTCCAAGCGCTACGAAAAGGGCTCGATCATCCTCACCTCGAACAAGACCTTCAGCGAATGGGGCCAGGTCTTCGGCGACGAAGTCCTCGCCACCGCAATCCTCGACCGGCTCCTCCACCACTGCGACGTCGTCCCCATCAACGGCCCCAGCTACCGGTTGAAGAACCGCCTCAAGGCCATCGAGCGGGAGACCGAAGTCGCTTGACACCCCTGCACGTTCAAACGTACGCAGCTATGCACTTCCGCTCGTACGCCGACACCTGGCACGTCCTGCGCTGGCGAGGGCTGCCGCCCGAGGGTGAAGTCCCCGCCTTCTCGGACAAGACCGCCGGCGCTCTCCTGGCACACGTGAAGGCGAACAACATCAGGATCCACTCCGAGAACGAGCTTCTGGAGTATCTGCTGGAGATCCTCGGCTCGGTCACCCCCGTCGACCAATGGCCCAGCCAGGCCAAGAAGAAGGCCGGGAAGAAGCAGCGCGTTGCCCAGGCCCGCGAGATGTCCCGCGCTCAGACTGCGGCGGTCGACCGCCCCGCTGCCCCCATCGCGCCAGCCTCCGCGGATGAGCCGACTTCGGCTGAGATGCCGGCAGCCTGGGCCGAACACGCCCGCACGATCGACCACTCGATCGACAGCGACCGTCGTCGGCGCCGCGAAGAAGCACTCGCCGGAATCAGGCCTGTTGCCCCGCCCACACTGCACGAGGCCCTGCGTCGGCGGCCCATGTTCTTGCCGCCGCCCCGCGATGACTCAGAAGCCGACACGAGTATCCGGGAGGACGACGCGTGACCCGACCGCTCCCTCACGAAAATCCGTTGGCGGGCCTGCCCCCACGAGCCAAGATTGCCGAATTGATCCTGGGCGGCCGTCCGCCCCGCGACACCTACGTCGGCTGGCAGCACTACCGCACCACCTGCGGCCTACTCGTCCCCGCCCCAAAGATCTCACTGCAGCAGTGGCCGACGATCCCCGAGAACCGCCAGTCCGACTACGACCTCTACCGGCAGCTGACGAATGCCAACCTCCCGCTGCAAGACACACCCATGCACGACAAGGTCGGCAAGCTGATCCGGCGCCGGTTACGCGGCAACACGATGAAGCAGGACGATCCGACACGCGCCGGCGTCATGATCAGCGGCTGGGGCAACTACGGCAAGACCGCGTCTGTCTGCTCGGCGGCGGCCGTCTTCGAAGACCAATGGCTGGAATTGCACAGGGCACTGAGGCGCAACACAACGTGGTGCCAACTGCCCGCCCCGACGCCGTCCGCCACTACGGCGACCTGCGGAAAGTCCTTACCGAGTACGCAAACCAGCTGGCCCGAAGCATCGAGAACGGCAAACCGGCTCTTCGCAGTTGGGGGTGTTGGCGGGTAGGCGTCGAGGTCTACCATCCGAAAGACCTCGACATGCTCCACCGCTATCTTCGCCGCGCCCTGTCTGACCACGTTCTGCCGTCTCGATGAACTCGGTCTGGAAGCCGTCGGGCAACGCCTTGAGCCGGATCATGCGGTGATCGAGTGCCGGCACCCAGCCGCGTTCACCGATTAGCGGCCAGCACTGCCGCGAGGCCCTCTTGTAGGTCTTTGACGAAATACTCGGGGACCTCCAGCGACGGGAAATGTCCCCCGGTTTCGGGTGACCTCCAGCGGACGATCTGGCGGTACCGCTCCTGTGCCCAGGTCCGCGGGCTCTTCTCGATGTCGCGGGGGTACATAGTGATCGCTGACGGGACGTCGACCCGGAGTTCGGGGTCGAGTGAGTTGTGGCTTTCGTAGTAAATGCGGGCCGACGATGCGCCGGTCCGCGTCAGCCAATACAGGGTGACGTCGTCAAGAATGCGGTCCCTGGAAATCGTCTCGAACGGGCTGTCTTCGGTGTCTGACCACTCGGCGAACTTGTCGAGGATCCAGGCAAGAAGCCCGACCGGTGAGTCGACGAGTGAGTAGCCGATGGTCTGCGGCCGGGTCGCCTGCTGCTTCGCGTACGCCGCGCGGTGGTGCCAGAAATCGCGAGTTTCCTCGGTCCACTGGCGCTCGACCGCCGTCAGCCCGTCCGTCGTCAACCCGGGCGGCGCCTCCGCGAACGTGGTGTGGATGCCGAGAACGTGCGCCGGGAACCTGCCGCCGAGGACCGTGGTGATGTTGCCTCCCCAGTCGCCGCCGTGGGCTACGAACTTGCTGTAGCCGAGCCTTCCCATCAGTTCGACCCATGCGGCCGCGATCTTTTCGGTTCCCCACCCGGTGGTGGCCGGCTTGTCGCTGTATCCGAAGCCCGGCAGCGACGGGACCACGACGTGGAACGCCGGCGCGTCCGCATCCTTCGGATCCGCCAACTCCTCCACTACATCGGTGAACTCAGCAATGCTGCCCGGCCAGCCGTGCGTCAAGATCAGAGGAGTGGCATCCGCGCGCGCGGATCGGCGGTACAGGAAGTGGATTCCCAGACCATCAATGGTCGTGCGGAACTGGCCGATCCGGTCAAGGCGCTCTTCGAAAGACCGCCAGTCATACCCGGTGCGCCAGTAGTTCACGACATCGACGAGGTCGGCGAGAGGAACGCCCTGCTCCCACCGGCGAGAGCCGGGCGCGGCGCCATGAACCGTCTCGGCCTCCGGCAGTCGCGCCGCGGCCAGTCGCACGCGCAGATCGTCGAGGTCGGCGTCAGTTGCGTGGGCTTCAAATGCTTGCACGTCGCTGGTCGGACGGGGCATGAGACCTCCTGGCTTCGTGGAACCGGCTAAGACGGTTCTAACAGTTCTCCGAGACACGCCGCAACCAGCTAAGGTGGTTCCATGTGTGCTGGCTTCCCTGACTTCCGCCTCGGTTCGGTGCTGGCGACCAGCTTCACGGGGACTCTGTCGGAGCGTCATGGCGACGCCGTGGAGCGCATTCCCACGCCGCAGCGACTCGTCGACTGGCTGGCCGTGTACGGCCTCGCCGTGGACTCCTGCACCACCGCCCAGCTCGACCTCGCCCGGGAACTGAGGGAGTCGATTCACGCCGCCGCGACAGCAGCCGCGATCCAGGACGCTCTCCCCGCACCTGCCGTCCACGTCATCAATAACCGCAGTGCTCCGGGTCGGGCCGCGGCCATCCTGACGCCCGAGGGCAAGCGGCAATGGCAGCTCAGCTCGGCTTCCTGCGTGGAAGACGCCCTCAGCGTGATCGCCGCCGACGCGATCAGCATCATCTCGGGCGAACGAGACGGAAAACTGGCCCTGTGCGCCTCACCGACCTGCCAAGCCGCCTTCTTCGACACCAGCCAAAGTCGCACCCGCAAATGGTGCGACATGAACACGTGCGGCAATCGTCAGAAGAAAGCGCGCTTCAATGCCAACCAGCGCAAAAACCCCAGATCAGCGGAGTGATCGTTACCTCGGTGCACCCAAGTGGGTCCCACGCCTACGACACATCTGTCGCGTTGGGTGCAGTCCAACGGCACCACTAAGAGCCATCCGTCGCCTTCAATCAACGTCCTCAATCAGTACGTCTACGTTTTACTGATGAGCTGGCAAACCGCTCACATCACAGTGATCGCGTCCCGCTCAACGCTCATCGAGGCCACCCGGAGCCAAGCCGTCGGCAGCCACCCGCTGGCCCCAGCCACTCCTGCCGACGTCGGACCGCCTCACCACGACACTCACGGACAGTGAGCATCCACCGAGCCGAGATTCGCCAACTACCCTTCTCAAGATTCGCCAACAAGAATTCTCCACGTGCTTCTGACCTGCACAGCTCAGTCCATGATTTGCCAACTAAAGTTCTCGGTCACAACTGAGCGCTTCACTTGGCGAGTGAGCGCGATTGTTGGCGGGCTTGCGCGCAGGTGCCGCGCGTGCCGCGCCGAGAAAGGGGGCAGCGACGGTGGGGCGGGGCTTTAGGGTTCGATGACGAGCCGCTCGATGTGGCCGCCGCGGAGGCTGAAGCGGTAGTGCAGGTCGACGACGCCGCCGGGGAAGTCGCCTTCGAGGTGCTGGATGGCGATGAAGTGGGTGCCGTCTGCCTGCTGGGCGCCGGTGAGGCGGCTGGTGTACGTGTACTCGCTCGAGGACCGGTTCAGCCACTTCTCGATCGCCTCGGTGCCGTCGTACGTCCGGCCGTCGTCAACGACCGTCGCGTCGCCGGTGAACGTCGTGATGGCCGTGGCCATGTCGTGGGCCCTGTGGGCGTCCAGGTAGCGGGTGACCACGTCAGGGAGCTCGGTGAGGTCGATGGTGCGGGGCTGGTTCGCGTTCATGGCGGTCCCTTTCTCTGGCAGGACAGGTTCAGACGGTGGGGGTGGTGCCGCCGTCGATGACGTGTTCGGCGCCGACGATGGCCGCGGCGCGGTCGGAGACGAGGAAGGCGACCAGTTCGGCCACTTCCTCAGGCCGGTTGGGGCGGCCGAGCGGGATGCCGCCGAGGGAGTCCATCAGCTTCTGGAGTGCTGCCTCGGTCGTGATGCCGTCGCCTTGGGCGATGCGGTCGACGAGGGCGTCGGCGGCGGTGGTCTGCACGAAGCCGGGTGAGACGGTGTTGACGCGCACCCCGTACGGCGCGACCTCGTTGGCGAGGCCCTTGCTGTAGGTGGTCAGCGCGGCCTTGGCTGCGGCGTACGCGAGGGTGCCGTTCCATAGCGGCATCCGGCGCTGGATCGAGGTGACGTGCACGATCGCGGCCTTCCCGGCTTTGATCATGCCGGGCAGCAGGCCGCGGTCCAGGCGGACCGCGGCGAGCAGATTGACGTTCAGTTCCCTGGCCCAGTCGCCCTCGCCGAGGGCGGCGAAGCCGCCGGTGGGGGCGTCGGAGCCGCCGAGGGTGTTGACCAGGATGTCGATGCCACCCAGGCGCTCGAGCACCTCGTCCACCACGGTGGCCGCGCCTTCGGGGGTGGCGAGGTCGGCAGTGATGTACAGCTTGGGCTGGGTGTCCTGGGGGCGGCTGCGGGCGGTTACCAGCACGGTCGCCCCAGCCTGCTCCAGGCGCCGGGCGATGGCCGCTCCCGAGCCCTTGGTACCGCCGGTGACCAAGGCGCGTCGGCCGTCGAGGGATTCGCCGAGAGGGGAGGTCACGTGAAGTTCCGATCCCGGGAGCGGGCGCCCAGGGGCGCCCCTCCCGCAGTAACTGCTAAAGTGGAAGCTAGTAACTTCGACTTTAGCAGCAACTCAATGGGGATGGTCACTGTGGCAAGCCGCATAAGGCTGGAGGACCGGGAATGCCCGCTGTCCACGACGGTGCAGCACGTCGGGGAATGGTGGACGCTGCTGATCCTCCACGACGCCTTCGACGGCTACACCCGCTTCGACCAGTTCCAGGACAGCCTCGGCATCTCCTCCAGCATGCTCACCGCCCGCCTCAAGACCCTGGTTGCCGACGGACTCCTGGAGCGCCGCCCCTATCAGGCCAACCCCGTACGCCACGAGTACGTCCTCACCGAACTCGGCCGCTCCCTGCGCCCGGTCATCCTCGCGCTGGCGGCCTGGGGCAACTCCCGCCTCACCCCCGAAGAACGCAGCATGATCCTTGTCGACACCAGGACCGGTACAGAGGTCGAACCCGTCCTCGTCGACGCAAAGACCGGTCACCGCCTCGACGACAGCAACGCCTACGTCTTCACCGCAGGTCCCGCCGCCAGCGACGCCATGCGCTCCCGCTACCTCACGACAACCGAAAGCCCCTCCGGGAACTGAGCGTCCAGCAAGACCGGCGCCGGGCGCCCCCACACAGCTCGCCCGACGGGCACCTCTCATGGAGCTGGGGGTACGAGCACACGATGTCGACCTGCGGGCTGGCTGAGCTGTCTCTGCTGTACGGCATTGACCCGGGGGCGGCCGCTCTGCTGGATTCCAGGACCGGGTGGGCCCGGCGGTGGACAGCTGTCCTGACGACGCCTTTTTGTCCGCCCCAGCGAGAGGCGCGCGGGTTCGCAGAATCCTGGATAGCGTTCGCGAGGAACCCACGCGTGGTCGGCCGTAGGGCGCCGACTTGAGGGCGGGTTCTTCAGCGTGCCGCCACCCTTGCGTTGCTGCCCGTGCATACGCGTCATTGCCGAGGGACTTCCTCCGCACTCGGTTCCTATCCCAGGAGTGCCGCGACTGTGATCAGCGCCGGTATGGAGGCAAGGGTCGACAGCAGGATCGATTCTCTGGCGAGTTGTTCGGAGACGCGGTAGTGCGAGGCGTAGGTATAGAGGTTCTGGGCGGCGGGCAGGGCCGAGGTCACGACGACGTCAAGCAGCGCGGCGCCGCTCAAGTGGAAGACGCCCGCGCCAAGACTCCAGGCGATGAGGGGCTGGGCAATCGTTTTGAGGACGGCTGACAGGGCCAGGGCAGGACGGTTGTCCCCCTGGCCTGGCCGGCCGCTGCCGCGCAAAGAGATCCCGAAGGCCAGCAGGACCGCGGGGACGGACATGTTGCCGATGAGGGTGAGCGGTTCGATCGCGGGCTGCGGCAGGTTCCATCCGGTGGCGGCCACGGTGACGCCCGCCAGCGAGCTGATCGCCATTGGGTTGCGAAGTGGTGTGGTCAGGCGCCGCCAGAGCGGGCCCGGTTCGCCGGGCTGGGTCAGGTCGAGGACGGTCAGGGCCAGCGGGGTGACGATGATCTGCTGGAAGAGCAGGACCGGGGCGACGAGTGAGGCGTCTCCCAGGACGTAGACGGCGATCGGGATACCGAGATTGCCGGCGTTGACGTAGCTGGAGCACAGGGCGCCGATCGTGATCTGTCCGGCGCCCCAGCCCCGCAGTAGCCCGATGGTGATGAAGACGGACGCTGCGGCGGCCGTACTGGCCGCGGTGACCAGGAGCCGTTCGGAGAGGATGACCGACAGGTCGGCGCCCGCGAGCGTGGTGAAGAGCAGGGCAGGGGTGGCGACGTTGAAGGCCAGTTTGGTCAGGACCGTCCGGCCGTCGTGTCCCAGGTGTCCGCGGCGTCCGAGGATGTAGCCGACGGCGATGACGACGGCGATCACCGTGAATCCGGTGAGAACTCCCTGCATGGCCTTCCTTGCTCGTGGATCAGATGCCGGGCGGATGGGTCAGCGGGCGGTGACGGCTGTCTGGTGCTGGCTGCCCAGGCCGTCGGCGCCGCAGGTGAGGGTGTCGCCAGTGCGCATGAACTGTGGGGGGCTGAGGTCTTTGCCGGCACCGAACGGGGTGCCGGTGTTGATGAGGTCTCCGGGCTCGAGGACCATGAACTGGCTGAGGTGGTGGATGATGTAGGGCGCACTGAAGATCATGTCTTCGGTGCTGCCGTGCTGGCGGCGGACGCCGTTGTGCTCCAGCCACAGCTGCAGATCCGTGGCGTCCCCGATGGCGTCGGGGGTGGCCAGCCAGGGCCCGCAGGGGTTGAAGGTGGGGGCGGACTTGCCCTTGACCCACTGTCCTCCCCGCTCCTTCTGGAAGGTCCGCTCGCTGATGTCGTTGACCAGCACGTATCCGGCGATGGCGGCGGTTGCAGCGTCTTCGTCGGCCAGGTAGTGGGAGCGTTTGCCGATGACGACGCCCAACTCGACCTCCCAGTCGGTCTGCGTGGAGCCGCGGGGAATGCAGATCGGGTCGTACGGACCTGACAGCGAGTTGGGGGCCTTGGTGAAGACGAGGGGCTCCGCAGGCTCGACCTGGTCGGTGGTGCGGTAGTTGAGGCCGACACCCAGGATCTGGTGAGGCCGGGCTATGGGCGCACCGATTCTTTCGGCCTGGAAGCGGTGCACGTGGCCTGCGTCCAGACGTGCAGTGACGGTCTCGCGCAGGGTGTCCGGCCCGCCGGCTGCGAAGAAGGCTTCGTTGAAATCCGGCACGATGTCGGAGACGTCGACGTAGCTGTGCTCGTCGATGCGGACCACGGGACGCTCAGATCCTTCGGGTCCGATACGCATCAGGTGCATGGCAGTTCTTTCGGAATGGGCGGCGGGGGTGCGTGGCAAGGGGCTGCTGTAGACCAGTGCGCGCGCTGGGTCAGGGGGCAGTGGCGGATGTCGGTCCGGCCTGCGCGGCGTGGCGGACTGCCTGCGCGACGGCGCCTGCGACCTTGTCGTTGAAGACGCTCGGGATGATGTAGTTCGGGTTGAGCTCGTCGTCGGTGACGACGTCCGCGAGGGCGGTCGCGGCGGCCAGCATCATCTCGGTGTTGACCGTGCTGGACTGGGCGTCGAGCAGGCCGCGGAAGACGCCCGGGAAGACCAGGACGTTGTTGATCTGGTTGGGGAAGTCGGAGCGGCCGGTGGCCACAACCGCCGCGGTCTGGCGGGCGATTGCCGGATCGACCTCGGGGTCGGGGTTGGCCAACGCGAACACGATGGCGCCATCGGCCATGGCGGCCACGTCGTCGCCGTTCAGGACGTTTGGGGCGGAGACGCC
Source organism: Streptomyces sp. NPDC000880 (assembly GCF_053599675.1). Classification (NCBI taxonomy): domain Bacteria; kingdom Bacillati; phylum Actinomycetota; class Actinomycetes; order Kitasatosporales; family Streptomycetaceae; genus Streptomyces; species Streptomyces sp. NPDC000880. The sequence continues at coordinate 79,547 of NZ_JBSFMS010000018.1, forward strand.
GATGAAGACGTCGGCACCGACGACGGCCTCCTTGAGGGTGCCGGCGAGTCCCTCGGGGTTGGTGCTGTCGGCGATCCAGCGCAGCGGCGAGTCTGGGGCGGCGTCCACCAGGTCCTCGCGGTCGGCGTGCACGACGCCGTGGATGTCGGCCACGACGGCGTGTTTGACGCCCGCCGAGAGCAGCAGTTTCAGGATGGCCGTGCCGGCGGCGCCGGCACCGGACATGACGATGCGGATGTCGCCCAGCGCTTTGCCCGTCACGCGAAGGGCGTTCGTGAGGGCGGCGAGGACGACGATCGCGGTGCCGTGCTGGTCATCGTGGAAGACCGGGATGTCCAGCGCCTCGCGCAGCCGCGCCTCGATCTCGAAGCAGCGGG